>JAPLJS010000059.1 GCA_026388545.1 Deltaproteobacteria bacterium | reverse complement strand
CTCTCCCCTCCGCATGTGTCGGCGCAATGGCTGATGCCGGATTCAAGGACCTCGGTATCCACACGGAGATGCTCAATGCCGGTCTGATCAAGCTGATCGAATCGGGTCAGGTGACAAACGCGTATAAAACTCTCCCCGGCGACCGCGGCAAGAGCGTCTATACCTTTGCCTTCCCTGTGGATGTAAAGTGGTACTATGACACGATCCACCGGAACCAGAACCTGGCGGTCTACGATATCAGTTACACCAATAACCTGCATAATCTTACAAGGCTCGACAACATGATCGCCATTGATAACTGCGTGGCCGTTGATCTTCTCGGCCAGCAGTGCTCCGGTTTCTATGAAAAACGCCCGATCTCGAGTTCCGGCGGTTACTTCCATTTTGTGTCCTTCTGCGCACAGTCGAAAGGCGGACGCGGCGTGGCCTCCATGACGGCAAGGAGCAAACACGGCACATCGAGGATCGTTCCCTTCCTGCCTGAAGGATCGTCGGTGGATGTTCCGGCTCAATTAACGAATTATGTTTGCACGGAGTACGGCATCGTAAACTTGAGAGGGTTGAGCGGTTATGAAAGGTCAGCAGCGCTGATCTCCATCGCCCATCCCGATGACCGTGAGATGCTGGAAAGGGCGGCGAAAGAGAATGGTCTCCTTCCCCCGAAATTCCCCGTCTCCATGCTTCCGGCCGAAGGCAAAACCAGAAGGTATCCCTCCTATTCGGACAGGCGGAATTACAAGATGGCGTTCCACGGCGAGCTCTCGGGATTCGATTGGGATCAGGGTTACCAGACAGCCAAATAAATTGTTTTGCATTATCCCTCTCGATAAGTCCGGGCTATCCGGGCTTATCGAGCTAAGTTGCCAAAGCCAATCAATATTAAAGCTTCCGTGTGCGGCTTCGACAGCTGATTAAATAAATCTCAATTTTCAGGAGGTATTTGTGTATGGCGTTAGATTTCACTTTTACAGATGAACAAAGGTGGTTGGAAGAAAGTGTATACAAGTGGGCGGTCAACTGGCTGGAGCCGCAGATGGAGCACATGTACGAAGTGGACGAGATGCCTCCGACACTCTTCAAGGAACTGGCAAACCTGGGTGTCAACGGGATCGTCTTCGAAGAAAAATACGGAGGTTCCGCTCTGGGCTATATAGATACGCTCCTTGCGTATGAAACGATCGCGCGGGTAAGCAACGCTCTTTCCATGACCGTCGGCGCAAGCCAGACCCTTTGTTTTGACAACTTCAGGCGGAATGCTACGGAAGAACAGAAGATGTATGTCCTGCCCAAATCCTGCACTGGCGAGTGGGTCGGCTGCCTTGGCATTACGGAGCCAAATGCCGGCTCAGACGCCATGAGTATGGCGACAAAAGCGGAGAAAAAGGGAGACAAGTACATCATCAACGGGAGCAAGATATTCATCACCAACTCTCCCGTCGCTGATTTCATGACATTCTATGCGAAGACCGATCCGGCGGCGGGTCCCAAAGGGATTTCAGCGTTCTCTTTCGAGTTCAAAAAGGTCAAGGGAGTCACCGTGGAAAAGATCAAGAAATGGGGTATGAGAACATCCCCCACGGGTCTCGTCACCTTTGAAGACGTGGAACTGCCTGAAGAAAATCTCATAGGTGGTCTGAATAAAGGCGTTGCAGTTCTGACGAGCGGTCTCTGCACGGAGAGAATCACCCTTTCCGGTTGTACCCTCGGCAGTCAGAGAAGCTGCCTCGAACTCTCCCTGAAGTATGCCAAGGAAAGGGTGCAGTTTGGTAAGCCCATCGCTACATTCCAAGCCATCCAGGGGAAGCTGGCCGATATGTACACAGGCTATCTTGCCTCCAAGTGGATGGCATACAGCGCCGCCGCATATTGTGACTCACTGGAGAACAAGGTTGGCGGGAAGGGTACGGACCTTGACCGCATGGCCGCCGCTGCACTTCTCTTCTGCGGGGAGATGGGAACCAAGATCGGTCTCGACGCGATCCAGATATTCGGCGGTTACGGCTATTGCACCGAATACCCCGTCACCAGGCACTTCCTGGATCAGAAACTCTGGGAGATCGGCGCCGGCACCTCTGAGATCAGAAGAATGATCATTGCAAGAGAGTTGATGAGAGACGACTTCAAAAGCGGAAAATAATGTAAGGACCGTGTTTTAATTTCAAATCTGTTTTCGTCATGATAATAAAGGGCGCTGCTCTTATGGCAGCGCCCTTTTTATTAATCCCAACTATCAGTTTTACGCGTTCTTCCTGTCACTTCAAGGGAGGTACGAAGGGTATGTACTGAGCGAAGAGCCAGCAGAGGAAGAAGACGAGCGGTATGTGAACGAACATCTGGAGAACTGAATATCCCACAAGGTCCCGGGCCTTCATATGGAGCAGCCCAAGAAGCGGCAGCATCCAGAAGGGGTTCAGGAGGTTCGGCAGGGCCTCGGCTGCATTGTAGATCACCACCACCCACCCAAGGTTCACTTGATGCTGAATTGCCGCCTGCAGGACATAAGGCGCCTCGATGACCCACTTGCCTCCGCCTGAGGGGATGAAGACGCCCAGAACGGCTGAGTAGACGGCCACCAGAAGCGGGTAGGTTCCCTGGGTCGTCATGCTGTAAAAGAGGTCGGCCAACCACTTGTTGATCCCCGTACCGACGATCATTCCGAAGATCACGGCGTAGAAGGGGAACTGGATCAGAACGCCGCCCGTTGCGGGAATCGACTGGGCGACAGCCTTGAGGAAACGCTTTGGCCGCCAGTGCAGAAGCATGCCCACGGTGATGAAGATCAGGTTATAGTTATTTAAATCCAGAGCTGCCAATGGCCCCCTGGGATCCTTGCCGAAGAGGTCTATCAGGTACCAACAAAGAAGACCTGCCACGAGGATGATCAGCAGAGGGCTGTATTCAAGCCACTCTCCCGGTTTCTGCCGCGCCTCGATGCTCGTATCGATCTGTTCAAATTTCAGGTTGAAGTAATCCACTGTCTTGGCGCGCTCGGGTTTCGGAGCCGAGAAGTAGGCAATAGGTACGGAAACCCCAATGAGGGCGACTATCATCCAGAAATTTCCCCAGATGAAAAGCGTCTGAGTCAGGGGGATCAGACCGCTGATCTCAAAGAGTTTAGGTGGAATTGCCCCCTTTGTGGCCATCATGAGGGGTGCCGAGGAGGAAAGACCGAGGGCCCAGATGGCGCCCAACCCGAGGTAGGCTGCGGCCCCCGCGGCCCGGTAGTCCATTCCCTTAACCCTTCTCGTCAATTCACGGACCAAAAGGCCGCTGAAGATGAGGCTTAACCCCCAGGAGATCAGGGAGGTCACCAGAGACAAGAAGGCAACAAAGGCGATGGCTCCCCTTCCCGTCTTGGGGATTCCGGCCACCTTTTGGATCAGCCAGTAAACGGCGGGAGTAGAGGCAAGCACATATCCGCCGATGATAATGAACGCCATCTGCATGGTAAAGGGTATCAGGATCCAGAATGCCTTGCCGCCCTCGGTCGCGAGCTTGACCGGGCTTTCACCGATGAGAAGACCAAAGACATAAACGATAACAATACCAACAAGAGCAAAGACCCATGCATCGGGAAACCATTTTTCGCTCCAGGCAGCAAGCCCTAAGCCGATGCGCTCAAGCATCCCTTCTTGCTGCTTGTCAGCCTCTGCATTTTTATTTTCTCCCATTTTTCATTCTCCTTTCATAAGACATATTTTTTTAAAATTTGTCCGATAGAAGTATCTGTTTACGTAAGAAACCTACAGCAATAAAACAAAAAATGATGAAACAGAAAAAAACACGATATTACGGCATCACCTCACTTTTCATATGATCTTAAATTATAAAAAAACAAAAAACCTTCTTCACTTGAAAAACGGGGTCTCCATAAACAATCAATTCATAGTTCTTCCCTCGTGGTTCCAATAGAAACCTCGTCCCGGTAAGTACTTTTATTGAGTAGCTATAACAAAATTAATATTTTACTTCAATACTTTTTGTGCCTTCTGTGAATTCAACTTTTATACTTCAACCTGAGGGTAATTAACGCAGTGGCTCATGCAAGGTATAATTAATCCTTGACATATTCACTCGTGTAAACTATATTACACTTACTTTTAAAGACGGTTTTGGTCCAAGTTCGCTCCCCAGAGCCCGTGAAAGGCTACTGGGGTTTTTTTTTGGGGCCTGAGAAAACTCCTTTAAAACAAGAGAGGCGTGGGCCATCACGGACGAAGGCAGGTGGAGTATGGCAAGACAAAGTCAAAACAAGTTCATCAAGCGGCAAAAGGAACTTGAGCGTATGCGAAAAGCGAAGGAAAAAATGGTGAGAAGACAAAGCAAGAAGGATAAGGAGACAGATTCCGACGAGCTCCTGACATCGGATCAACCCGGGCAGACCGCTGAACATCAAGAATAGATTATCTGCCCCAACGGCAGATGAACCACCAGGGTTATTCCTGGCTATACATAGAGAATAAAAAGGATTTTAATGAATTTCAAATCGTTTCAACTACACCCCCATATCGAATCCGGTATCGAGGCTTTCGGCTATACAGAACCCACATCGATTCAAATTGAATGTATTCCCCCCATTCTCCAGAGACAGGACGTTATGGGACAGGCCCAGACCGGTACGGGGAAAACCGCCGCGTTTGTGCTCCCCATCCTGCAGCGTCTGATGGATGGTCCGCGGAAGTGCGTCCGGGCGCTTATCATCGCCCCGACACGGGAGCTGGCGGAGCAGATACACGAGCACGTGCGTTTGCTGGGCCGTCGGACAAAACTGAAGAGCGTCACAATTTATGGAGGCGTGGACAAGCATCCCCAAATAAGGAAACTCCGTGAAGGAGCCGAAATCATCGTGGCCTGCCCGGGACGCTTGATCGATCTCATGGACCAGGGTGAGATTGATTTGTCACACCTGGAAGTGCTCGTTCTGGACGAGGCGGACCGCATGTTCGACATGGGCTTTTTGCCGGACATCAGGACAATCATTAAGCGGTTGCCGTCTCAGCGTCAGACACTGCTGTTCTCTGCCACCATGCCCGATGACATCAGGAAACTGGCACAGGAAGTCCTGCACAATCCTGTAACCGTCCAGGTCGGCGACAATGTCCCGGTATCCACGGTTTCCCATGCCCTCTATCTCGTCGAACCGGAGCACAAAACGTCACTTTTAATGAAGATTCTGAATCGCACGGACACGGAATCAGTGCTTGTCTTCACTCGCACCAAGGACCGGGCCACCCGCCTTGCGAAGCAAATGAAAAAATCAGGTTTTTTCGTAGCGTCCCTGCAGGGGGATCTACCGCAGAACAAGCGGCAGGCGGCACTCAACGGTTTCCGTAATGGCACATACCGGGTACTGGTGGCAACCGACATCGCCGCCCGCGGTATCGATGTTTCGCGGATATCGCACGTGATCAATTATGACATGCCTGATACCGTTGATGCTTATACGCACCGCATCGGCCGCACAGGCCGTGCTGCAAAAACCGGGGACGCGTTTACTTTTGTTACACTCAAAGAACGAGCTTTTGTTTGGACCATCGAGAAGGTTTTAGGTGAGAAGATCGAAAGACGGACGCTGGGGGACTTCGATTACAGCGTGCCGCCTCCGGCAGGAAACGGCGGATCAGAATTCCCGCAACATCTTGCGAGGCAACAAAATTCAATGAATGCCCCGGAACGGTCTTCGGTGCAAATGGCTCTTGCTTCCTCACCGGTGATGAAAACTGTTTCATGCCTCCGGAACGGATCGAGATCTCTTTCCAGGAAAGCGCCTGTCTTTAGTTCGTCCCGATTAAAATCGCGAAAGACCAGCAGTATTCGCTAACCCTGAAGACAAGAAATAATTATACAAACTCAGAAAAAAATCTGATATACTGTTAAAAATTTAATGAAGGAGAGGTTATGAACATCTACGTAGGCAATTTGTCTTACACCGTCACGGAAGAGGATTTGCGTCAGGCTTTTGGGGATTTTGGGCAGGTCGCGTCCGCGTCAATCATTAAGGATCAGTCAAGCGGTCAATCCAAGGGATTCGGATTTATTGAAATGCCCGTGATTGAGGAAGCCCGGGCGGCTATCAGCGGCATGAACGAGAAGGAGATGAAGGGACGGAAGTTGAATGTGAATGAGGCTCGTCCCCGTTCCGATGAGCGCCGCGGTGGTGGCGGTGGCGGCGGCGGAAAGCGACCTGGAGGCAGACCGCGTTACTAACAAGCGGTTCCCTTTTTATGGGGAAGTGCCACGATAAATAGTTCGATACAAAGAATAATGGGACGGTTCTAAAGCTGAAGCATGTTGGGAGAATCGTCCCATTCATTACATCCAATCACCCGATACAGTAAGTATGCAAAAGTCTTTCTTTATCTTCATTCTACCAGTCATTTTTGTTGTTAGTTTGTTTCTGACTGCCTGTATGGAAGGCGAGCAAGTCCTTTCCAAGCCGGATGAATTCACGCACGTCTACGAGGCCGGTGAGAATATCGTCATTCAGGCTATTGCACTGACCTTCAAGGAAAAAGGATTTGGAAATGCCACGATAAACCCCGATAAGAACCAGGTGGAATCGGAGCATATCATTCAGGGAGAATGGAGAACCAAGAGCACAGCCAGGGTAAAGAAGATCAACTGGAAAGAATGTGAAGTTGCTCTTTCCGTTAATACGGAGAAGAAGACTGCAACTGGATGGGAAATGAGAAGGCTTCTCGAAAAAAGACAGTACGACAAAATTTTCAATGCCATCGAACTTCAGATATATGAGCAACTGTATAAAGTCAAGGAGGGGAGGGTCAGTCCCTGACTTTTTCAGTATCAAGCTCAACTGCCGCCGCACCGCGTTTTGAGTGCGGTAACATCAGCCGGGGTAAGCCCGATTGAATCTGATTGGATCAACCGGTACATAATTGCCTCGGTATTATCGTTGTGGTTCAGTCCCAAAGCGTGGCCAAATTCGTGGGCGATCACGCGCACAAGTCTGTCGCCGCTGTCATACTTGTAGATGGTAATTGTCTGCTTGCCGCCCTTGCTGAGATAGTTCCCCTCGTAGAATTCATCACCCAGTTTGTTGCCCACATCCCGGTAATTAACCAGGTCAAGATTATAGTTGGTCGCAATTTCATTAATGACAACCATCATGCTGTTGATGGTATCCACGATCTTTTTCTGTTCTTCTTGTCGAGTTTGCAGATTTTCGCGTATGGAGTTCAATTCCTCTTTTTCCATCATAAGCCTTCTTTGTACATGTTCAGGCGCCCCTCTTTGTTGACGCGTTGATTCAACTTCGGCGTTAAAGGAACCAACCCGTACGTTGTAGGCGTTAAAATCGCTCACGAGCGCCTCTTTTTTCTGCTCGTATTCCGACTTCAAGTTCTCAAAGCGGAGCTTCAGGTCATCATAGGAACTTTTTGTGTTTTCAATACTGTAGCTCAGATTCTTCAGCTTGTCCGCCGCCTCCTGCCGATAGTCGTAGATGAGATTGACCTCAATCATCCCTTTGGGCTCCGCACGGAAAAGCTCGCGGGAAAAAGGTTTACCCCATATTGATGCGGCTTTGCCAACCAAGCCCGTAAATTCCTGGCGGCTCAGGCCAAACCTGTCATCTACTGTGCCTATGCGGTAGGACAGCGGCTCCTGGCACGGGCGGGGCATCCGGAAAAAGATTACGGCAAGGATAATCAGGGTGATAAGAAGGAAAAACAATTTCAAGCGAGACGCCCCTGATGTTCCCAACGTGCCTGGGTGTTTAATTGCCGGTTTCATATACAAAGATCACCTTTCTTAATCTCCCTCTCCTGGTGGGATGGTGTTGGGGACACGAATTCTCATAAGCGGACGCGTCAATGATGTTGTTTATACGGCAAGAATGATATCAGGGCAGGCATTGAGATCAAGTGCGCCAATACTTTATGTTATGCGCTCGCAATTGCGCGACGTTATGTTCTATTTCTCGGGGGGTAACAATATTGCGATTGACGAAGAAGCTGCCTATTCGCGGTTGCAGCATGCGCTGTCTCCAGAGTAGAACGTCGAGCTGATAGGGGCTGATGTAGCCACAGCGAAGGGCGCATTCACAAAATTTCTCGCCGGGTTTTCGTCTGGCAAGAATGGTATAGATATCATTCTGGGCCAGCCAGTTCCAATGGACGGCAATAGTGCCAATCATTGGCCGTTGTCTTTTTTGCCACACAATGGCCTCGATCAGGCTTCTCATGGAAATGATGCCGCGGTAGTAGAGGAACCGACCGAAAAGGAGTTTTTTTCCGGGCAGTTGTCCCTGCCAGAAATTTTCGCTCAATCCCCGTGAGCTGCTTTGATGACCTGTATTTCCCGATCTTCTTTGAGTCTGCGCTTCATGTGTTCTTTGTTTTCTTCCGGTTGCGTGAGGTTCTGCGGTTCTTCGTAAGGTATGATCCCGCAGGGAGTATTTCCGGGGGGATTCAATAAATGTAATCAGCTTCTCGTAAGCAAGATTGACCTCTTTAAAGCGCTCCTCAAGGCTTAATGAAGACTCGGCAAGCAGTGTGGCGCGGTCAGGGTGGGTTTCAAAGGCCTTCTTACGGTAAGCTTCTTTCAGCCCGGATGCCTGGAGATATTTCAGGAAATCAACGGACACGTTAACATTGGTCCCGAATAAAACAGAGCAGGCGTTAAACAGGTCTCTTTTTGTCGGCACCAAGTTCTCCTGCATTTTTCTCCTCGTTCGTTTCTTGTCGATTTTTTCAATACATTCGCAAGAAAAATACCACCACTTTCAACTGGCGACACTCGAATCACTATGTAATTAATTTATCATGGAGTGTGCACAAATCTCAAGAAAGAAAAAAGAGCATTCTTACGATAAGTATGCCCGCCAGCCCGCCAGAATGGAACCGGGCTGTAAATCCAGAGCACCCGATGCCTCTGCAACAGGCGTAAAGCCGCACTCCCGGCAATTGACCTCGACTCTGTTTTTCACGTAGCACCCCTGGGTCAGCCTCCCATCCGGATCGACGTTGATCAGCACGTCATCATGGCAGCGCCAGTTGTGCCGGTTCATCAGATCAGGGCCAAACTATCGGCCACGGCAAGACCATGGCGGCTGGGCCTCAGATAACCGTCCACGATCTCTACAAGCCCTTCTTTCTCTAATTTCGCCAGGATTTCCTTCTTTTCCGTCCAATCATGACAGGTATGTTTCCGTAAAAAATCCTCCATATGGATTCCCTTCTTCGTGCGAAGGCCGAGAAAAAATGCCTCAAGACACAATTGCTCCGGACTCAGCGTCTCCGATGACTCGACAGGCGGTTTGCCCTCTTCAATGTCCTGAATATAACGCTCGACGGAGGCATAATTCCACCACCGTTGGTTTTCCCGGAAGGAATGGGCGGAGGGACCAAGGCCGAGGTACGGGGACTGATCCCAGTATTTTTTATTATGCCTTGATGCAAGCGCCATGCTTTTTGCGAAGTTGGATACTTCATAGTGGATGTAACCGGCCGACTCCAGTATGCCGGACGTATTCAGGAAGAACTCTAGCTGCGCGTCCTCACCCGGCATGGCGAATTCGCCTGCAAGGTGTCGGCTTTTCAGGGATGTCCCGGTCTCGAGGCTGAGCTGGTAGCATGATAGATGCTCAACATCGAAGGATAGTATTGCCTCTAGTGTATTCATCCAGGATTCCATGTCCTGTCCGGGTACTGCATAGACCAGGTCAATGCCGATATTTATGAATCCGGCTTCCCTGGCCGCTTCAATGGCAGCTATACCCTGCCCGGGTGAATGCCTGCGCCCCAGGAATTTCAGGATATTTGCATCAAGAGACTGGACACCGATATTCAGGCGGTTGATCCCCAAATGATTCAGGGATTTCAGGTAACGGAGATCGACATCGGCCGGATTGACTTCTATGGTGATTTCCGCATCCTCTGTGATCGAGAAGCATCGACGGACCCGGATAAGCAGTTCTTCCGCCTCTTTTACTGTGAGGACCGACGGCGTTCCGCCGCCGATATAAACGGTGTCGAACCGGGTGAAGGCATCCCGGTACATATCCATTTCCCGGAACAGTGCTGCGAGGAAGCCGGGCTTCTCCATAAGAGCGGTGACGGAGAAGAAACTACAGTATGGACACTTGCTCCGGCAAAACGGAATATGGATGTAGAGGCCGGGCAGGGAATTATGAATCGAATTTTTCATTTTTCAATGTGATAGTATATTCCCGGCATTCACCGGGAGAGGCTGATTCCGTCTCTGTGAGCTTCGACAGGATAATTCTGCTCCCGCCAACCGTTGAATCCTCCGGCTAATGGCCGGATATTAGTGAATCCCTTTTTTCTCAGTATAAGTGCCGCCCGGGCACTGGATACATCGTTCGGTCAGGCGCAATACGTTACTATCTCTCTTTCTGCGAAAACAGCGGAAAACCCCGCCAGATGCTCAAGCGGAAAGTAAAGGGCGCCGGGAATTACATATGGGTCGGCTTCGAACTCCAGGAGATGCCTTACATCGACAATGGCAATCTCATCACCGGCGTCGAGTTTCCTTTTCAGTTCCTCAGGGGTGATACTATTTAACAACAATTCTCTGAGAAGATACTGTTTGCGCAGATACTTCCAGACGATGTACAGAACAAGCAGCACAAGAACGGCCAAGAAAACACTCCCTTGCCCCCAGTCGGGAAGGGCAATTCTTTCGAGGTCTATTTCACGGCTGAAAAGGTAACCGGCGCCCATGAAGAATACTACCCAGATGAGCGAGCCGATGCTATCGAAGAGGAGGAAAGATCGAAGCCGCATGTGTACAATACCGACAAGGGGGACCATCAAAGTGCTGAGCCCCGGAATGAACTTTGCGAACAGCAGGGAAGCAGGCCCGTGTTTTACGAACAACTTTTGCGTTTTCCTGACGCAGGCATCCGGTTCCAGAGTAACGCGGCAGAGAAACGAGAGCACTTGAACCCCACGAACCCGACTCAGAAAAAACCATGCAAAATCCGCAAGCATGACGGCAGCAAAAGCCAGACCCACAGCGTAGGCAAACTGCATGTGCTCCATGTCGGCAAGGATGCCGGCAGATATCAGGGGAAGGGTTGCGGGGATGGGGATGCCGAGTCTTTCTGAAAAAACCCAGAGAAAAAGGAGGGGGTAGCCATAGTGAATCAGATTTTGGATAATCTCATGCATCGGTGAGATGATTCCTTTTCCTTCATTAAGCCTCAATCGCGCGCGTTTCCCCAGCCATACAAAACACTTCCTGCCGGGAAAGCCCGGTCATGCTGGCGGGGATATTAACAAGATTTCATTTAAAAATTCAGTCTTGTCGACAAAGAGAATACCATTTAGTCCTTTCTGTTTTGCTCTTTCAACATTTCCCGGATCATCATCCACAAACAGGATTCGATCTGCTTTTGTACCCAGGATATTTACCACATCATCGAAAATGCTCGGGTCCTTCTTGCTCTTCCCAAGATAAAAGCTGTTGAAAACGACATCAAACCATTTAAAGAAATCATCCCTCATATTCAATATGTCAAGCCAGTCGGTCTGATCACTCAGTATCCCCACGCGAACTTTTGAACCCCTGATTATTTTGACTATGTCGATCAACCAATCCCTGATTATAAATCTTGATAATATCTCGTTCCGTAAAGATTCATCATTTCCTTTAATTCCGGTTACCTTCCTTAGTTTTTCCCAGAAAACATTCTCAGAGGATTTTCCAAGGACATAGCCGCAAGAGTGAATGACGTCACGTCCTCTATTGAAAAAGACATCCTCATCAATACCATTGTTCCGGGCAATTGCCTGCAATCCATATCTGAATCCCTCTTCGGCAATGACGCCGCCGAAGTCAAAGAGAACAACGTCAATTTTGTGTTTCATATATCTATCATCCATTGGCGGCATTTTCAATCTTCACAATCATCAGCCTTAACTCTTCGGGTACAATAACCTTTTTATTCTCCCGATAATTGAAGGTCACGATCACACCATCACCTTCCGCTGCCAATTTCTGATGCTTTGTGCTGACAACTCGATAATCCATCATAAAGCGGTCTTCCTCGATAGCGGTCACTTTCGCCGCAACGAGAACTTTATCGGGATATGTCAACGGCGCCTTGAATCTGCAGGATGTGGCGGCAAGAATAGGTCCGATCCACGTACTTTTCATAAATTCAATAACATCCAACTTTTCAAAATAAGCAATCCTGGCGTTTTCGAAGTACCTGAAATAAACTATGTTATTGACATGCTGAAAAGCATCCATCTCTCCCCATTGAACAGGAATTTCGATGACTACCGGATACCCCTCCACAAGATTGTCCATGACTCCTCTCCTCCTTCTGTTATGTAATCATTGATGTCAATTAGAGTACCTTTATGATGTCGGGGGCGTGTCTCTCTGATGCAGGAGGAACAGTGGTTGGATAACCGATGACTACTGGCGCCACAATACGGCAATCTTCGGGAACGCCAATTTCATTAAGAATTTTACGGTCACGGATATTTCCACCCGATCCGATCCAGCAAGTGCCCAATCCTCTTGAAGTAGCCGAAAACATAAAATACGCAACGGTCAAAGCGCAGTTTACATCAAGAAAACTTGCATCCCTGGAGCCAATGAAAATAACCAGGCAGGGCGCATTGTAAAAAACATTAAAACTCTCATCCCGGAAGCGCGATTCTAATTGCTTCATTGGTGATGCGGGGTTTTGAAGGATATCGGAAAGTATGTTTTTCTTGCTCTCATCCGACAGCTTTTTGATGATCTCCCTGTTTTGAATGATGATAAACCGGCAGGGTTGGAGATTCCTTGCAGTTGGAGCAAGACAGGTGTCGTGAAGGATTTCTTTGATGACTGATAAGGGTACATCCTTCTCTTGAAAGTCTCGAATGGATCGCCTGTTTATTAATAATGTCTTGAAGTCCATATTCGTTCTCCTTTCAATTTATTGTAGTGCGAACCCTCAGGTCCGCCAGAAGAGCTTCGATGATGACCAGCGGTTTGATATACTTGCCAAAGATGATGACCATAGGCTTCCTCCTGTACATTCAATCAATTTGCCGGACCCTAAAACCGTTAATCGACAAGCATCAGACAATAGATGTTCTGTGTTTCTGTTTTTTCCCGGAGGGTCTGGATAAAAAAGCCGTTATTCCGAACTGTCTGAAAGACATCAATTCCGCAGGCCTCCATTGAAGGCCGCGCCTTGGCCGGAAAGCGGCATGAAATCCCCGTAACTTTGCCGCACTCCTTACAGAGCGCGCAGGGACCGGCCAGTATTGCAAATGCTTTGTAATAGCCATCCTTGAAGAGATCCCCCTCCATGGTAACCAGCATATCAAAGAACTTCATGTTCATTGCTCCGCGGTCCTTGGCTCTGGGGGCTTCCCGATGAAAGAGGATAGCCCGCTCATAGGAATCCAGGATTGCTCTTGTCTGCTCCGGTGCCGGCGTTTCAGGTGGACAGCAATGGCCCGTCCTGTACGGGCACCCGAACAGGCATTTCAATCTTACCCACGGGGCTGTTACAACGCTGTCCGGATGGATTACTTTCGCGTGAGTCGCTCCGCCCTGGATGGCTCTTTTACAATATTTTCCCAGATCTGATCCTTCCATAGTGACCTCCCTTAAAAGAATTGATAATCCTCGTGGACTGTAACGAGGGAGGGTGAAAATGTCAATTCATACTTGGGGAAAGCATATTTCGACAGGCGAGGAAACTTCCCCGCCGTCAATTTTCTTCTTCGTAGTGGAATTTTCCATTCAATTCATGATAGTCAATATAAAGTTCCTGAACCGCCAAACTAAGGAGACTCGTATGAAGCGATTTTTCTCCAGCGCCCTGTGCTTGCTTGTGGTCGCTTTCTTTTCCGGTTGTATTCAAGATACCACTGTCATTCACATAAAGCCGGACGGCAGCGGAACAATTGAAGAGACCGCCCTCTTCTCCAACACCATGCTTGAACTCATGGAATCGCTTGCAGACAGCATGGGAAACGTCGAGAAGCAGAAAGGCGATCAGGACAATAAAAATGCGGTCAAAGGCGATTCCAAAAAGGGAGAAAAGAAAACCCGCGACGATGTCATTGCAAAGTTGCTAAAGGATGCCGAAACACGCGCCAAAATGTTTGGTTCCACGGTGAAGTTCATATCCGCCAAACCGGTAAAGACGGATACGGGCAGCGGATACTCTGCCGTTTATGCTTTTCAGGATATCAGTCTGGTGAAGGTCAACCAGAACCCCAGTGACAAGGTGGATGGGAAAAAAGCTGAGAAAAGCGATTCCCCCCCAAAAGAGGAATATCTTCTTTTTTCATTCATTAAGGGCTCTCCTTCCAGGCTTGTCGTCACATTTCCTGCGCGAAAAGATGCAGGAGGCGATACACCAAGCGCCCCGGACACTACCAAGGGTACCGAAGAGAAACCAAATAAGGAATCAGACAACCAGTCCCTGGAAATGATGAAGAACCTTTTTCAGGATATGAAGCTGAAGATTTCACTTCACATCGAAGGAACTATCGTAAAAACGAATGCTACGTACAGAGACGGCTCAACAGTTACTCTCATTGAGATGGATTTCGGTAAGATCGTGAGTAATCCTGAGCTATTCAAGAAACTGAGCGCCTCAAAACCGGAGTCTATCGAAGAAACGAAGGCATTGGTGAAAAGTGTCGAAGGCTTGAAGTTTGAGATAAATAACCCTGTGACTGTCGATTTTAAATAGCTATTTCCCAAAGGCATACATGAGCGGCAAACGACCTGCCAGGAAAGGGCACAATAAAAAGGAGGAACGTATGAAGACTGGAAAGGAGTATATCGAAAGCATTCAGGCCATGAAACCTGAAGTCTATGCCTTCGGTGAGAAAGTGGAAAATCTTTTCAATCACCCGTGTTTTCGTCCTACTATCAATGCCCTTGCCCTGACCTATGATCTGGCAAAAGAACAGAGTGACCTTATGATGGCCGATTCACCTTTTACAGGGGGAAGGATAAACCGCTTTCTCCATATCTGCCTGTCGTCGGAGGATCTGGTAAAGAGAGCCCAGCTTGGCAACTTTCTTACACCGCAGCACGGCGCCTGTGTGGGCGCCAGATGTGCCGGGACGGGCGCCCTCAATGCCCTTTTTGCCACGACCTATGAAATGGATGAAAAGCTGGGCACCGATTATCACCAACGGTTCCTCAAGTTTCTACACAATGCGCAGAAGGAAGATCTGGCATGCAGCGGCATGGTCACCGACGCGAAGGGTGACAGGTCACTAAGCCCCGGAAAGCAATCTGATCCGGATGTCTATTTGCATATGATCAAGGTTCAGGACGACGGGATTGTCGTGCGAGGCGCCAAGGCCCACCAGTCCGGAGCGGCCATCGCGCATGAGAATATTGTTGTTCCCACAACCTCCATGGGACCGGATGAGCAGAAGTTTGCCGTAGCCTTTGCCATACCCCCCGATGCCCCCGGGATTGTCCACATTGCTGAAGCGCCTGCCCCCAACGCGAGAAGGTTTGGCGGTGATGAAAGGGATTTTGGGAATTACCGTTATGGCGTCCATGGCTCTACCCTGGTTGTCTTCAATGATGTTTTTGTTCCCAGGGAAAGAATCTTCATGTGTGGTGAATACGAGTATTCGGGAATTCTGGTGCAACGATTTGCCGCTTTTCAGCGGTTATCGACGGCGGCGTGCAAGTCCGGCCACTGTAATCTTGTATGCGGAGCGGCGGCGGTGGCAGCCGAGTACAACGGCTGCGAGAAAATGGGGCACATCCGCGACAAACTCACGGAGATGTCCTTCCAGTCAACCCTGGCCTTTGGTTCCGCCATAGCGGCCGGTTGCCTGGCTGCATCTACCCCATCCGGGGTGTATGTACCGCATACACTCATGGTCAATACCGCGAAAATGCAAGCTGCGAAGGCTGTGTGGGAAGCATCGCAATTGGCCTGTGATATTGTCGGAGGCGTTGTCTGTACGGCGCCTACAGGGAAAGATTTTGATAACCCGGAAATTGCCCGGTATGTAGATAAATACTTTAAAGGTAAAGCTGACACATCCACGGAGGACAGGATACGGATAGTCCGGCTTATAGAGTATCTCATAGGACAATCCTCTATCGTACCTACGGAATCCATGCATGGCGCCGGACCGCCTGCAACGCAGAGATTAATGATCCGTGCGGCAACCAATATTGACTATCTGAAAAAGTGTGCCCGCATCATGGCGGGTATTAAAAAGGGGTGAGACATATTAACCCCGGGACAAAAACATTGTCACTGTGAGATTATAAAGGACACCTATGACAACACCCCCACTCCTTGAAATATTCTCTGATTACGTTTGACCGTGGTGCTATTTCATTACGGTGCGTATTGATCGACTGAAGAAGGAATACGAAGTTGAAGTTAAATGGGCTGCCTTTCCCCTCCACCCTGAGACCCCGGAAGAAGGCCTTACCCTTGCAGAACTCTTTGCCGGCAGGTCTGTTGATATCCCGGCCATGTGCAGCGACTCAAGCGGGTAGCAGAGGAGCTTGGTCTGCCCCTGGCCGACCGCACAAAAACCTACAACAGCCGCCTGGCCCAGGAACTCGCCAAATGGGCGGAAGCCGAGGGGAAAGGGGATGAATTTCACGATGCAGTCTTCAGGGCCTATTTCGTGGAGGGTAAGAACATTGCCAAAACGGACACGCTCGTCGGCCTGTCCGAATCCATCGGACTTCCGGGTGATGAAGCCAGGCACGTCGTCCAGGATAGAACTTTTCGCAAAGCGGTGGATGCTGACTGGAGGCGATCCCGTGACCTGGACATAACGGCCGTTCCTACTTTAGTCATGGGCAGTCACGGGATAGCGGGTTTCCAGCCCTACGAGGTTCTGAAACAATTTCTGAAAAGCTGTGGGGTTGAAAAAAGGAAAGCATAATACAGGCTGAAGGGGAACCGTCTCTATTTCTCCGTCCCCGTTCACTTTTTTTCATGTAATCATAAGAATAATTCAATATTACTTTGATAAAATCAAGGCAATCTGATAATCTAAAAATATGAAAAAGAAGAGCCTAATAGAGACGAATCCTTATTTAAAAGATCCTGCCGAACGGGAAGCCGGAATTATCCTTAATGTGGCGACTTCATCTGCGATCGAAGGGATTTCCCTGTCCGCCTTTGGAACTTTTCTTAAAACCAAGAAGAGTTCTACCGGTAAGACTGCCTGCGTTGCCTCAATGTCCACTCGATCACTTCGCCGAAAATCTTCTCCATCAGTTCGTAAGTCTGGGTGAGTCCGGACTGTACCGCAAAAAAATAATCCTGTTTTTTCTTACCCTTCAACATGGCGAAATCCAGCGGAATCGCCACTTTCCAGGCGGGACATGAGAGTATTAACAAATTCACCATGAGGCGCCCCTTTCACCGCTGGCGATTTCTGATCTGCTGTACTCCAAGCAGTGCTCCAAAATAATCCCGGCTTCCACTGCCTCAAAACACACAATCGTTAAGTACATCCCCCCTGTCATCCCGGACTTGATCCGGGATCTAGATTTCCTTGTTCCTTGAACCTTTCTCCTAGTTCCCTTTTCTCCATCCTGCGCCTGGTGTGCCATTTGGCGCCTGTTCCACCATTATTGGGTATTTACGCCTAAATCCTTTCTTATTCAATACTTACAAAACAATTAGAACCATCCCCTTTTCTCAACACAGTCTCCTGACAGGAGGGGGCTTGGGGAGAGGGGTAAAGAATGAATAGTAGGGTAATTTGGAAATGTTTATTTTACAAATTGCGATATAAGTATATTAGTAATTTAATAATCCATATGTTACTTAGCGTCCTAAGGACGCTAAGTAACATATGGAAGAAAATTTGTCAAGAAAAATTTTATCCTCAGCTAAGGCTTCGAAACGCACTTCTTTAGGTTCTAAATATTTGATAAAAAAATGCGTCTGTGAATTTAGTTGACGAAGGAACAAACATGTGATATGCGTCCTTAGGACGCATATCACATGTTTGTTAAACAATATCTTCGGATAAAAGACTTATGGATATAAAAGCTGCAATGACCCGTTCCTTAAGGGAATTAGACCAGCCGGTCATAACAGACTATGACCTTTACATGACTATTTTCAATTTTCACCAGGTAAAGAAATATCGTGGCGAAGCGGTTAGTATATCTACTCAAATACCGATGTTTCATGAGGTGCTCACACAAATTGTTAATCCCTTAATAGAATTCGGTACTATCACCCCGTACAAGGATTTCCAGGAAGGCCGTGTTTTTCAAATCGTTGGAAACCGATTCTTTGAATCAGGAGATATTGCTTGCTCAGTTGACCCATTCGCGTATATTTCCCACCTCAGCGCCATGGCATACCACGGCCTCACTAATAGACTTCCCAAAATGCTTTTTATATCCACGCCGCCAATAAAGGAATGGTCGAAATATTCAAAGCAGAAGATGGAAAAAGATTGCCAGGGTTTCCTCGATGATTACTTAAAGTGTCAATTGCCGCAGTTGATAACTATAAAGTTTGACAAAATTCAAAAAACTCAAATCACCAGGTACTCGAGCATCCATCAGGGGGCGTTCAAAAACGTAGAGGACAGAAAGCTCAGGGTTTCGACAATCGGCAGAACATTTCTTGATATGTTGCGAAAGCCGGACTATTGCGGCGGTATAAGACACATCATGGACACATTCATCACATTTGGGCCACAATATAAACGCCTGATCATTGACGAACTCGATCGTCATGGGAACGCTATCGAACAAGCAAGAGCAGGGTATCTGTTAGAAGAATGTTGCCACATCAAAGATGATGAAAAAATCGAGCAATGGGCTAAGCGTGTTCAGCGAGGAGGCTCCAGAAAACTGGATCCTGAGGGACCTTACAGGGAGACCTATTCAGAACGATGGTGTCTATCCATCAATGTGGAGTGATCATGGAAAAGCTTGATCTTTCCGAATGGGTGATGCGGAGCGAAAATTCTGACGATACTGCATTCCGGCAGGCTGTGCATGTCCTGATCCTTGCCATCTCCCAATCCGATTCATTAAAGACAAGAATGATTTTTCATGGAGGTCTGCTCCTGGCGATTCGATTTAAGGGTATCAGACACACCAAGGACGTTGATTTTGTGACGGCAGATCATCGTAATCAGATTGATGTTGAAGATTTTATCGGCCGTTTGAATGAAGAGATTGCTGTTGCCGGTGAAACTCTTACCTACGGCCTGGATTGTAAAATTCAATCGCACCGTGTAAAACCACCCGGAGAAAACAGGAACTTTCAGACCATAAAAATCAAGATGGGTTATGCTTATAAAGGTACTCCCGCGCATCGGAGATTGATAAAACGAGAATGTCCTACAGTGCTTGAAATAGATTATAGCTTCAATGAGGTAAATCAACGAATTGATACAATCCAATTAGTCGATGGAGGTAAATTACAGGTTTACAGCCTGCCGGACATCGTTGCTGAAAAATTTCGTGCGATGATTCAACAAAAAACACGCAACAGACAAAGAAGACAGGACGCCTTTGACATCTACTGGTTATTAAAGAACGGTTATCTGGAAGAC
>JAPLJS010000058.1 GCA_026388545.1 Deltaproteobacteria bacterium | reverse complement strand
CTTCAGCCATCAGCTCCGCCATCCTTCTCAGCTTTACGAGGCCTTTTTTGAGGGAATCGTCCTTTTCATTATCCTCTGGAGCATCAGGAAAAAAAGTCCTTTTGACGGGTTTCTCTTTGCCCTGTATCTCATCGGTTATGGCCTCGTTCGCTTCATCATCGAGTTTTACCGGGAGCCGGATACACAACTGGGCCTGATATGGGGAATATTCAGTATGGGTCAGATGCTCTGTATGCTGATGATGCTCGCAGGCGCAGGTGTTTATCTGTTTAACTGGAAGCAAAAGAAAAAGACGACGTAAAAATAAGGATCATCTCCGAAAAAGTTGCCGGCATTTTAAAGGATTCAAGGGGTCAAGGATTCGGGGATTCGAGTGATATGCATAGAAACTACAAAGAATTAAAGGCACTTATAAAATCATTGGAAAACAAACCCTTGAATCCTTGAATCCTCGAATCCTTTTTGCAACTTAATGGGAGAAGAACCGAAAAAAATATCTAAGCACACGCAATGCGAAAGGAGAAATAATACCATGAGTAAAAATGTGGTAATTATTGGCGGTGGCGCAGGCGGCGCTTCAGTCGCCGCGGAAGCAAAACGGATTGATCCATCCCTGTCTGTTACTCTTGTCGAAGGCGGCCCGTATACTTCGGTCGCCGCTTGACCGATGCCCTATTACATCGGTGATGTAATCAAGGATGAAAAACGTCTCATTGCAAGAACACCGGAAAAGTTCAGAGAAACAGGAATTGAAGTAAGATTAAACACCCTTGCGGAAGGAGCTGATACCGATAAGAGAGCGGTTCGCTTATCAGACGGAACCTCTGTTCCTTACGATATCCTGGTACTGGGAACAGGATCATCCGCATTTGTTCCCAAAATCCCGGGTGTTGAACTCGAAGGGGTCTTTACCCTGAAGAAACTCAATGATGCAATTCGGATGAAGGCCTTTATCAGAGATAAACAGTGCCGCAAGGCCATTATCGTGGGCGCCGGTTTTATCGGGATGGAGATGAGTGAGGCACTAAGAACCAGCGGCATTGAGACACAGGTTATTGACCTGGTACCCCGTCCGGCTGCCAGGTGGGATCCTGAATTTTCAAACATGGTCATGGAGGAACTGAACCGCCATGATGTAACCTTTTCCGGGGATACCGGAATGGTAGCAATAGAACAGGGAAAGGATTACGGGCTCCGACTGAGCACAAGTAAGGGTGAAAGGGAAGCAGATATGATCCTGATAGCCATCGGGATCAGACCGAACGTGAAACTGGCAAGCGATTTTGGCCTGCAAATCGGGAAAACGGGAGCCATACAGGTTGATTTCTCCCAAGGCACGTCAAAAGAAGGAATATACGCAGTGGGCGACTGCTGCGAGGTGTATCACCGTGTGAGCCATCGCTGGGTCCATATCCCCCTCGGTGATGTGGCGAACAAACAAGGGCGTGTGGCCGGTCGCAATATCGGGGGAGGTTCCATGATCTTTCCGGGTGTAGTCGGTGCACAGTCTTTCAAGATATTTTCTCTTGAGGCTGCTGCAACCGGACTCGATGAGTCGGAAGCGATAAGCTCAGGATATCATCCTGTCAGCACCATTATCTGGGGAAATGCCATCGCCCGATCTATGCCGGGAGAAAAGAGACTGGGAATAAAACTGGTGGCTGACAGAGCGACGGGAAAACTCCTGGGCGCCCAGGCAGTCGGCACGATAGGTGCGGTCAGCAGGATCAATACCCTCTCCTGTGCCCTTTGGACGGGTATGGGTCTTGATGAAATCGCGTACCTCGACCTCGCCTATTCACCTCCCGTCGGTCCGGCGTGGGATCCCATCCACATTGCGGCGCAGGAGTTAATGCGAAAGTTATAATATAAAGTTCATTGCCAAAAAAGTTGATGGCATCTTCAGGATTCAAGGAGTCCAGGGGTCGAGGATTCAAGTGAAATGCTTAAAAAAACCCCTTGAATCCTCGAATCCTCTTTGCAATGAAATGGGAAAAGAACCTAATATAAACGGGATATGTACTTGATGTGAAGCTGCTGAGACCACTGAGATCACAATTGAAATTGTGGGAAAAGTTAAGTCAGGTCAAGTACCGCCATCAGGAAGGTCTCTTTCTGGCGGAAGGCTACAAGGTAGTCCAGGAGTTACTCAACAGTAAATGGCAAACCAGCGCAATTCTGGTGATCGAGAAAAAAAGGCCACAGTGGGATACTCTCTTATCCACCGTTCCGGAAGGAATCGACGTTTACGGTTTATCAGAAAGGGGGTGGGATACACTAAGTCAGGATAAAGCGCCGGAGGGAATCATGGCTGTCGTTGCCATGCCTCCACGCACCGATGTTGTCGAATTGCTGGAGCATAATACCGGTCATATTTTGCTGCTGCATCAGATCAGCAATCCCAACAATCTGGGCGCCGTGGTACGCACAGCCCACTGGTTTGGCTTCAGAACAATCATACTCAGTACCGGTTCGGCAGATTTTACAAATCCCAAAGTTGTACGGTCCGCCATGGGAAGTCTTTTCCATCTGACCGTGATGCCGGACGTCAATTTTGCTGAAACCCTGCCGGTAATCAAAAAACGTTATTTTCTTATCGGCAGTCACATACGGAAAGGGATAATGCCACATGCGTGTACTCAAAAAACAGCCCTTTTGCTGGGCAGTGAAAGTCACGGCCTGCCGGAATCACTGATCCGTTTGACTGACGAACAATGGTACATCGCCGGTGCAGGAAAGGCGGATTCCCTCAGTCTGCCTCAGGCGGCGGCAATTATGATGTATGAATGCACAAAATAGGGGTCAGGGGACAGGGGTGAGAAAAATGGGGTCGTATATTCAGGTCATTACAACGACGGAAAAGAAGGAAGATGCCGAAAAAATAGCCATGACCCTGGTTGAGAAAAAGCTCGCTGCCTGTGTACAGATTGCGGGACCCATTACCAGCAACTATCGCTGGAAAGGAAACATAGAAACGGCCGAGGAGTGGCAGTGCGTGATAAAAAGCAGGGGTGACCTGTATGAAGAAATTGAAAGGGTCATTAAATCGGTTCACCCTTATGAGGTACCGGAAATCATAGCGGTACCCATTGTCGCAGGCAGCGGAGATTATCTGGAATGGTTACAGGGTGAACTCATCGAAAAATAATGCTTTCACCGTAATTATGTGATGCGAAAAATGACCTTACTCCTTGCCGGTGACATTGGTGGAACAAAGACTCGCCTGGGTATTTTTTCCCGTGAAAGGGGTTTACGTTTACCTCTGGCAGAGGCAGACTATTCCAGTGCACAATTTCCAGACCTCACAACCATCGTCAGAGAATTTGTCGATAGAGTGAATCTCCCGGCAGATGCCGCCTGCTTCGGTGTAGCAGGGCCGGTTGTAGGAGGTCGCTCCAGAGTTACCAATCTGCCGTGGATCATCGATGAGAAGCAACTTATCCAAGATCTGAAGCTGTCGTCTGTAAGACTGTTGAATGATCTGGAAGCGATTGCCTGTGCAGTGCCATTGCTTGAGTCATCGGACCTCTCTACCTTAAACGAAGGCAGGCCGGTTTCCCGGGGAAATTTGGCTGTTATTGCCCCGGGCACCGGTCTTGGCGAGGCATTTCTGACCTGGGACGGAAAACGATACAGAGGACATCCCTCAGAGGGTGGTCATGCGGATTTTGCACCAAACGACGTTCTTGAGACTGAATTGCTGAGTTACCTTCGAGAGAAACTCGGCCACGTCAGTTATGAAAGTGTTTGTTCCGGATTGGGAATATTTAATATTTATTGCTTTCTCCGTGAGAGGCGCTATGCCGAAGAACCATCCTGGCTGTCCGAAACGCTGGCCCGCGAAAAGGACCCTGTACCAGTTATTACAAATAACGCTTTAGATCATGAGAACCGGTGCGATCTCTGCGTAATGACTCTCAACCTCTTTATTTCTATTTTAGGAGCAGAAGCAGGAAATATCGCCCTCAAAGTACTTGCCACAAACGGGGTTTATATAGGGGGGGGCATTCCCCGCCGCATATTGCCGCTTCTGGAAAAGGGACTGTTTATGAAATCATTCAGGCATAAAGGGCGCCTGTCTGACCTGGTTTCACAAATGCCGGTTTTCGTTATTCTTAATCCAAAAGTTGCTCTTTTCGGTGCAGCATGTTATGGTTTTGAATACTGTTAAACCTTTCATATCATAGCACATACTGGAGGTGAACAATGTATATGAGAATATTATGTATTTTTGCTCTGGTATTTTGTTTAACAACTTCGGGCTGCATTTCGCCGAGATATTCCGACAGGAGCGCACGAGAAGAATTGCGAAAGTCCAAGGCGTCAATCGATCAGATCAATGAGCAGATGTCAGCATTAAATAAGGAACTGGAAGCGTTAAAGAAGGAATTGCAACAGATAAAAGAGGTAAAACAAAAAGAAGAGGCAAAAGCGATAACGGAAGAGGAGTCCCTGACCGACCAGGAAGCGCCTGTTAAAGAAAAGCAAGTTGCCGTCAAAGAAAAGTCTGAGGAGGTTTCTGTTCCTGAACTGAAAAAAAAGAAGCAGATCCGAGAGGCAGATATTTCAAAAAAAGATGAAGCAACGAAAATACCCGATAAAAAACCCGCTCTTCAAAGGAAACTGATCGATCTCAAGACTTTTAAAATAAAAGTCTTGAGTGGAAATGGCAAATTGGTTCCTGCACGAGACATGTCAAAGAAACTTATCGGAATGGGTTACAAGATTGAAGACATAGGTATAGCTGCTCGCACAGATTTTAGAGAAAATACAATTTATTATGCTTCGGATTATCAGAAAGAGGCGGAGCAACTGGAGGCCCGGCTAGGAGGAGATACGGTCTCCAGACCTTTAACGTGGACTTCAGTTTATCATATCATTGTTGTGGCGGTGCCATAGCTTCACGGTTATACGTTAACATACTATACGCCTGTTTAGGGAATTTTCGAACAATACTGATTAACGATATCAGGAGGAAATTATGATGAAGTACAACGAAATTCAAAAGATGGCCAAAAAAATGGGCGTCAATACTTTTCAGATGAAAAAAAGGGATATGATCCTGGCAATTCAGAGGTCAGAAAATAATATTGAATGCTTTGGATCCTCCAGAGTGGAACACTGTCAGGAACTAACATGCCTGTGGAGGGATGATTGTGTACCTCTGAACGAAAGCAACAAGACTGCTTAGTCATCATTACTTTTTAATGATTCCTATGGGGGTTACCATATCCTTAATGGAGTTGATCCATGATTTAAAAAAGGACCGTTTATTTTGGATACTGGAAAGCATTTCCCTTGCTGCCTTTTCGCCTTCCTTTACAAGGTCGATAGCCTGAGAAAAACCAGCCCAATGTAGATTCTTTACATCGGGCCGAATAATAATGTCGGCATCCATCAACTCATACTTTTCCAGTTTGCCGGATGTTATTTCACAGGCCCTGGAGTAGATGTCTTTTACTGTTTTTAATTCTTCATCAGTGCGGATGTCACGATCTACGGCTACGGCAATTACAATGTCGGCCCCTTCTTTCCTTGCGACATTAACGGGAACCAGGCTGACGATACCACCGTCGGAAAGAAGTCTTTTCCCCTCCCTGATAGGTTCTATAGCCCCGGGAACAGCGCAGCTTGCCATAACCGCCTGCCTGAGAGACCCCTTAGAAAAAACTATCTGTTCGCCGGTTATCAGATCCGTCGCCACGGCACGAAACGGGATACGGGTGTCCTCTATTTGTATGTCAGGAATGAAATAATTAATCATGAACCGGAAATCGTCGGTTGAAAGGATCCCGGGTTTGAACAACATCTGAACGATATAAAACTGATTCTTCAAAAAACTTTGAATCTTCTGTGTCAGACTCTCCTGCTCCCTGCCATATATATCTGCCATGGCTTTAATAGTTGAAGCTTGAAATTCGGCGCCGTTAACATACTCGTGTACTTTTCGCTCCAGCTCTTCAGACGCAACGCCGCCGGCATAAGCCCCTCCCACCATAGCGCCAACACTGGTCCCCGCAATAACATCGATAGGGATACCTTCCTGTTCAAACACTTTTAACACACCGATATGGCTGAGCCCCCGTGCTCCTCCACCCCCAAGTGCAAGACCAATGCGTTTTCTCAACAGCTTCATTCTCTGATTTGTTTATTTTGTTTTCGGTACGGATTTGGACTGCTGCAAGCGCTGTTTCGCTCTCAGTTTCAGACTTTTTTTCCGTCTGCTCCGTTTGCGGTCAAGTTCTTTTCTCCGTGCGCTTTTCTTGTGTCCTCCCATGCTCGCTCCTTCAGTGTTTATTTGACGCCTGTGAGACGGTGGTAAGGATAGAGGAAGAGTGCTTCTGTGTCAAGTACTAAGGATAACTGTTGAAAGTGGCGTTCGTTATAAGGTTGTATCCGATCTTCTTATTGATCCTGATCATCGTGAGGTTTCTGAGGATTTTTTGAAAGAATATGTCTCTTTTTCAACGCTTCCAACCATTTGTCCTGGTAGAAATAGGCAACTATGACAAAAATACAGCTAATGACGGCAATGATTACAAGTCCTGTATATTGATTGTTGCGGGCACAACTGCCGCTTACAGACAGTAAGATAGTCCCGAGCAAACGCCCGACCGTCGAAATGCCTAAAAAATGCCATGTCTTCATATGGCTTAAGCCCATGATGTAGCAGAGGTAATCTTTGGGAAAACCAGGGATAAGAAAGAGGAGAAAGGAGACAAATAATCCCCGGTGTTCCAGGAAGTGGTCGTATTTCTGAATGATCGCAGGCTTTACAGCCTTCTCGACAAGGGGCAGACCAAAAAATCGGGCAAGCACAAAGGCCATCCAGGAGCCGATTGTGAGACCGATAGTAGAGTAAATCATACCCGGGACGGGACCATAAAGGTACCCGCCAATAAGGCCGGTTACTTCTCCGGGTATTGGGGCAGCTACTACCTGCAGTATCTGAAGGGAAATGAAGATAAGTTCGTCATAGGGATAAGAGCGGATAAATGTTATAACTTTTTGCTTATCTACAAAGAAGAGATAAAGGTCATAGTGAATAAAAAGATAGGTTGTCAGAATAATGGATAGGAAGAAAAATATAATTTTAAAGGCGAGACGTCCATTCATCAAGAGGATTCCGGTGTTCCTTTTTATTCTTTCTTTTCTTCGATCTTCTTAGCTTCTGAGATATTTCCTGATTTCTCTTCCGGCTCGGCCATAGCCTTCTTGAAGCCCTTTATGGCTTTGCCGAGGGAGTTTCCCAGTTCAGGAAGTTTGCCCGGCCCGAAGATAATCAGAACGATCACCAATATCACCAGAAGATGCATTGGCTGAAAAAGACCTTCAAACATGGTCATTGCCTCCTATCGGAGATTAAATAACCCTTGCAATATAGTACGGGCAAGAATTCTTACATATCGCGTTTTATACTCATACATCGTATCGGATGTCCAGAATTTTTCGCAGGCTTAAATAAACGACAATATTTTGCGATGTTAATCAATTTATCGCGGAGAGATTCTCTTATTTAACTTCTCCAGCTCTTCGTCTATTGCCTCGATCTCTTTGGGATCCGTTGTATGATCTCGCAAAGTGGTCAAATATGCATACGCGGATTCGATATCTCCGAGGTTCCGTACTAAAACCGCGGGAAGTATGCGAACAATGGGAGGCGCATAGGGTGCGTTTGCCGCCTTGAGGGCATAGTGATACGCGAGATCGTTGTCCTTGAATTTGATTTTCGCTATGTAAGAGGCCTGCCAGGGCAGTTTCCAATCCTCAGGAAATTTTTCCCGCGACTCATCCAAATAACTGAAAATCAAGCGTCCATCAGAATCGGTTCTGTAACTCAACTTTCGCAGGTGCAAAAAGTTTGTAATATGTTGTATTTATTAATAGTATAGCGTCACAAAGTGTGGCATGAAGGGTTTTATTCGCCAATAAAATCCATTAACCGCAAAGGTGACGCTATGAGCCGCATTGTAACAGAGATTGTTTCCTGTGAAAACCAGATTCATCAGTTCTTTCTCAATCAAAAAATCGGCAGTCTGTTGAAGCGAAGCAACATCAACAAGGAGAAGGGGATTGCTCCCGTTGTCGTGTTCTGTACGCTGTTCACCACGGTCTTTACCGGAAAGAACCTTTTTCGCACGATGGAATCTTCCGATGGAACCTGCTGCCTGGAAGAATTGCAGCCGATTTATAAAGCCCGGTTGCTTCTTCCAGGGCATATACAGACTGTTTCTTGTTAATTATCAATAATGTGGACACACTCAAGGGTGTGCGAAAGTTGAGTAAAATAACTGATCTTGTCAAGTTTTGTAATTCTAATCTTCTTGTCTTACTGTTTGCGTTGTTATATACACTTCGAAACAGGAAAAGGGACTGCCTTCTTCCCGGGAAGAAAATTGTGATTATCAATGGAGATATAAAATGCCTGACCAGAAGATATTAGAAGAACAATGCATTAATACCATACGCTTTCTCGCCGCTGATGCCGTAGAGAAGGCTAAATCGGGACATCCCGGTATGCCCATGGGCGCGGCGGCAATGGCCTATAGTCTCTGGACAAAACACCTGAAACATAATCCTGCAAATCCCCTATGGGCAGATCGGGATCGCTTCGTTCTTTCGGCAGGGCACGCCTCGATGCTCCTTTATGCGATGCTTCATCTCACCGGGTACAATCTGTCTCTCTCAGATTTGGAGTCATTTCGCCAGTGGGACAGCAAGACCCCCGGCCACCCGGAACGTGACAACCGGACAGGCGTTGAGGTAACTACAGGACCCCTCGGCCAGGGTCTCAGCAATGCGGTGGGCATGGCTATCGCAGAGGCTCACCTTGCGGCACGATATAATCGTCCCGGTCACAGGATCGTCGACCACTTCACGTACGTATTTGCCGGTGACGGAGACCTGATGGAAGGTGTTACATCCGAGGCGTGTTCACTGGCCGGGCACCTCGGCCTTGGCAAACTGATCGTCCTATATGACGACAACTGCATTTCGCTTGCCGGGTCAACGGCGCTTACTTTTACCGAAGACGCAGGAAAAAGATTCGAGGCGTACGGGTGGCACATAACCTGCGTTGAAGACGGAAATGACGCCACGTGGATTGATTGCGCCTTACAAGATGCGAAGGCGGAAACGACCCGTCCTTCAATTATTTTTGTTCGTACCACCATCGGTTGCGGGGCGCCGCATAAAGAAGGCACGTTTGAAGCCCATGGCTCACCACTTGGTACGGAGGAGTTGCTGGCGGCAAAGAAATTCCTTGGCTGGCCTGTCGAACCCGCTTTTTTCATTCCCACTGATGCACTTGCCTTTTTCCGGAATTCACTTGAACACGGCCGGGAATGGGAAGGGCGCTGGGCGAAGGATTTCAGCCGGTATCGCGATGACTTTCCCGATCCGGCCGCCGAATTTATGCGCGTCATGGAAGGACGGCTTCCCGACGGGTGGGAATCGCAGCTTCCTCTCTATCCGGACGGATCCAAGGACATAGCGACCCGCAAGGCATCAGAAACCGTAATGCAGGCACTTGCTCCCCTCATGCCGGAGCTTATGGGAGGCTCGGCAGATCTCAACCCGTCTACCTTTACCTGGCTCAAGGGGTTTGGCGATTTCCAGCGTCCCGGTACGCCGGATGGGGATATGCAGGGTGCTGTCGGCGGTGAATGGGGCTACGGCGGCCGTAATATCCATTTCGGTGTGCGTGAACACGCCATGGGCGCCATTGCCGTCGGTATGGCCCTCCACGGAGGGTGCATTCCCTATACGGCTACGTTTTTAACATTCTCCGACTACATGCGGCCGCCTATCCGCCTGGCCGCCCTTATGGGGCTCCGCGTGATCTTTGTCTTCACGCATGACAGCATCGGTCTCGGAGAAGACGGCCCGACACATCAGCCTGTCGAGCAGATCATGAATCTGCGCGCCGTACCCAACATGACCGTTATCCGTCCCGCTGACGCCAATGAAACAGTAGAGGCATGGAAGAACGCACTTCTCAATCAGAAAGGCCCTACCGCGCTTATCTTTACCCGTCAGAACCTCCCCGTCCTGAGCCGGGCAGAACTCTCACCGGCAAGCGGCCTCCAGAGGGGGGGTTACATACTCCGGGATTCCACCCCCGGTAAGCCCGATATACTATTGATCGGTACCGGATCGGAAGTGCCGATCACCCTGGAAGCAGGCAAAAGGCTTTCTTCTGAGGGCTTACGGGTAAGGGTTGTTTCCCTTCCGAGTTGGGAACTGTTTGACCGTCAACCGGCAGAATACCGTAATTATGTGCTCCCTCCCGATGTCAGGGTCAGGATTGCCGTAGAAGCGGGTATTAAGCTGGGCTGGGAACATTATGTGGGGCTGGATGGAGCGGTTGTTGGGATGGACAGTTTCGGCGCCAGCGCCCCTTCCAAGGTGCTGTATGAGAAGTTCGGTATCACTGCTGAACATTTGATGAAGGTAGTAAAAGCATTGATGAAATGAAACCTTCGACACGATCATTTATCCGTGAATCCCGCATATTCACAATAGCTCTATTATGTTAATTGTTCTGTTGAGAACAGTAAAGGAGGAGATCAGGATATGTCAACAGTAACGGGATCGATCAGCCTGGGTTCATACGAGGCTTCAGTTGATATTGCGTTAGATGAAATAAAGAAAAACCGGATCATGGAGCGCATATGGAAAAAAGACCACACCGTCTGGAAACCTGATCCTGCGGAAATCACCAACCGCCTGGGATGGCTGTACAGCCCAAAGTACATGCTGGAGAAGGTCGATGAAATAAACGCCGTCGTGGATGCGGTTCGTGCGGACGGTTACACGCATGCCCTGCTCCTTGGTATGGGAGGGTCAAGTCTGGCCCCTGAGGTCTTTCGCAAGACCTTCGGTGTAAAAAAAGGATTTCTGGAACTGGAAATTCTCGACAGCACCAATCCCGGTGCAGTGCTCGCCTATGCCGAACGGTTCGATGTCCATAAGACGATCTTCATCGTTTCTACCAAATCGGGGGGGACCGTAGAAACCTTTTCCTTTATGAAATACTTTTACAACATCGTGGCGGAAGCCCTGGGCCCCGACCAGGCGGGCAGGCATTTTATCGCCATCACCGACCCGGGAAGCAAACTGGCGGATATCGCGGAGATGTACCACTTCCGCACTACATTCCTCAATGATCCCGACATCGGTGGGCGGTACTCGGTACTTTCATATTTTGGTCTCTTTCCGGCAGCGCTGATCGGGATGGACGTAAAGACATTCATTGAACGGGCTATAATGGTTGCCGATAAGGAATCTTTATACAATATACCCGATACTGATGAAATAAATGGGGCTTTCCTGGGAGCGATGTTAGGAGAACTGGCAAAGGCCGGGAGAGATAAGGTTACTTTTATCTTCTCGCCGCAAATCGAAAGTTTTGGCGACTGGCTGGAACAGCTCATAGCGGAAAGTACAGGCAAAGAAGGCAAAGGAATCGTACCCATCGTCGGTGAATCTGCAGGAATCAACGATGTTTACGGTGATGACCGGGTCTTTATATGCCTGTACCTTGAAGGTGATGATACAGAAAGCGGAAAACTCCTGACACTCGAAAGGGCAGACCATCCCGTTTTGTGTGTAAAGCTCCGTGATCCCTATGACATGGGAGGGCAGTGCTTTCTCTGGGAGATGGCCACGGTGGTTGCCTGTCAGCGGCTGGGTATCAATCCCTTTGACCAGCCCGATGTGGAGGCGGCCAAGGTGCTGGCCCGGAAAATGTTATCCCTGTATGGAGAAAAGGGAGAGCTGCCCACAGAAGAACCTGTTCTCTCAGGTAACGGTATTGCCGTCTATGGCGATATTCAGGCCCGAAATCCTGCGGAAGCCCTGACAGCATTTTTAGGAGCGGCAAAACGGGGTGCATATGTAGCGCTCCAGGCCTACATTCAGCCAACGGCCGAAACGGATGCGGCGCTGTTAACACTCCGTACAAAATTGCGGGATCGATACCATGTGGCTACATCAGTGGGTTACGGCCCCCGTTTCCTTCACTCCACAGGCCAGCTCCATAAAGGCGATGGGGGAAAGGGAGTTTTTATTCAGTTCACCGCCGACGATCCCTGGGATACTCCAATCCCTGACGAACTTGGACTCTCCGATTCATCCATAACCTTCGGTGTCCTGAAAAACGCCCAGGCCGCCGGGGACAGACAGGCGCTTATCAATGCAGGCCGGCCGGTGGTTCGGTTCCATCTTGGCACGGACGTCGCCGGAGGTATGAAAATTTTAACGGAAGCACTCTGAGAGGTGTGAATGATGAGAATATTTAACCGTTACCGTTTCGTCGCCCTGTTAGTCCTGCCGGTGATCCTTTTCAGCCTTGCCTGTCCGTTGACAAGTCATTCTTCGACCCTCCATGAACGGTCGCTTCAAAAGCTTGAAAAGAATCTTCAAACTGCCTCTCCCGATGATTTCATATTCGTCGTATTAGGCGATAGCAGGGACAATGATGAGGTTTTTCAAAAAATCCTTGTCGAGGCAGCTAAATTAAGGCCTCTTTTCATTTTACACGGCGGTGATACTGTCACCACAGGCATAGAAAAAAAGTTCAACCACTTTCTCGATATCGTGGAAAGCACTATCCCTGATACACCGATATTTGTTGTCATGGGAAATCATGAACTCACGCATACTATGAAAAGCGATAAGGGGAAGAAATTATTTCAGGAAAAGATAGGCCCCCTGAACTATGCTCTCGACATGAAAAAACTGGGCATGAAGGTTGTAGGGCTTGACAACTCCCTGTATGAATTGACGCCGACCCAGTTGAAATACCTTGAGGAGCAGCTGACTTCGGCGAGAAAATATAAATTTGTCATTATGCACGCACCGCCGGAAACGCAGAAATGGAAACACAGTCATTGTTTTTCAAAAGGCGCGGACAGGCTCATGCAGATCATGGCGGAAAAAAAAGTAACGGTAGCTTTTTTCAGCCACCTGCACCTCTTCGCTCAGGATGAAATCAAGGGTGTGAAATATATCATCACCGGGGGTGCTGCTGCCCCACTCTATACAAAAATGGCTTTCGGCGAGGCTGTTTATCATTTCATTGTTGTCAGGGTGAAAAACGGCAAAGTCTCAACCGAAGTCATTCGCATTCACTCCGATGGAAAGAAAGCCGCCCTGCCGATACGATAAAGAGGGATTGCATATGAATGAAAATCAAAATACAGCCGGAAATATTCCGAATCGCCTGATTAATGAGAAAAGCCCGTATCTGCTCCAGCACGCCCATAACCCCGTGGACTGGTACCCGTGGTGTGAAGAGGCTTTTGAGAAGGCGCGTACTGAGAGCAAGCCGATATTTCTGTCCGTAGGATATTCAACCTGCCACTGGTGCCATGTCATGGCCCATGAGTCCTTTGAAAATGCCGATGTTGCCGGCCTTCTCAATGAAGTCTTCGTCTGCATAAAGGTTGATCGTGAGGAACGGCCGGATATTGACAAAGTTTACATGGACGCCTGCCAGATGATGACGGGGTCCGGGGGATGGCCGCTGACCATTGTTATGACCCCTGATAGGCAACCTTTCTTTGCAGCGACGTATATTCCCCGGGAGAGCCGCTTCGGTAGAGTGGGGATGCTGGATTTGATCCCCAAAATTCAGGAGGCATGGAAGGAACGGCGTGATGATATTGTGATATCGGCCGGTCAGATCGTTGCTTCAATGCAACAGAAGGTATCGGAAGTAACAGGCGAGGCGCTGTCGAAAGACATTCTCGATGAGGCATATAAAGAGTTGAAGGGACTCTATGATGAAAAAAATGGAGGATTCGGCTCCGCACCCAAATTTCCCATGCCCCATCAGCTCCTTTTTCTTCTCCGGTATTGGAAATGGAGCGGCGAAAAAAAGGCTTTGGAGATAGTCGTAAAAACATTGCGGGCCATGCGTTGCGGCGGCATTTATGACCACATCGGATACGGTTTCCATCGATACAGCACCGATGAGAAGTGGCTGGTGCCCCATTTTGAAAAGATGCTCTACGATCAGGCCATGCTGGCCATGGCATATACGGAGGCGTACCAGGCTACGGGACATGAGACTTTCAAGAGAACGGCCTGTGAAATATTTAATTACATCATGCGCGACATGAAGTCGCTGACAGGGGGGTTCTATTCGGCAGAGGACGCGGACAGCGAGGGAGAGGAAGGGAAATATTACCTCTGGAGGCATGATGAAATCGAGCGGATACTGGAGCCGTCTGAAGCGGAACTGGTGCTCAGGGTCTTCCAGGTGAAAAAGGCGGGAAACTTTGTCGATCCATTAGCAGGAGGAAAAACAGGTCATAATATTCTGCATCTGGAAAAGCCGACAGCCGAACTTGCCTCAGTGTTGGGAATTTCTGAGGAGTCGCTCCGCCAACGGATGGCGGCGGTACGGATGCAACTCTTTTCTGCCCGTGAGAGGCGAACTCGCCCCCATAAAGACGATAAAATCCTGACTGACTGGAACGGCCTCATGATCGCTGCCCTTGCGAAGGGTGCGCAGGCCTTTGCAGATCAGGTATATCTGAAAGCGGCCCAAAAGGCCGTCAATTTTATCGTGAAGAATATGCGCGAGGTGGATGGAAGGCTGTTTCATCGTCACAGGGATGGAGAGGCTGCCATCACGGCCAGCATCGATGACTACGCTTTTTTAATCTGGGGATTGCTGGAGTGTTATGAGGCGTCTTATGATGTTACCTTTCTTAAGACAGCCCTGAGACTTCAGGAAGATCTGACGAGACACTTCTGGGATAAGGATAACGGCGGTTACTATTTCACGCCGGATGATGGTGAAAACCTCATCCTCCGCCAGAAAGAGATCTATGACGGCGCCGTTCCCTCGGGAAACTCCGTGGCCATGTTGAATCTGATCCGCCTTTCCCGGCTAACCGGGAATCATGAGCTGGAAGCACAGGCGGCAGCCATCAGCCGTGTCTTTGCCGGGTCTATCCGGCGTTCACCCGCTGGTCATGCGCAATTCATGATTGCCATGGGTTTTTTGACACATCCCGCTTATGAAATCGTGATTGCCGGCAGGCCCGGTGCGGAAGACACGGAAGAAATGTTACGCGAGATCGGGCGACAATATCTGCCTAACACCGTTGTCCTCCTTCGCCCGCCGGAGGAATTATCCTCCGATATTATCAGCATTGCACCATTCACAAAAGACCTTAAACCCATTGACGACACGGCAACAGCATACGTGTGTACCAATTTCACCTGCCACAGTCCGACAACGGATAGTGACGAGATGCTCAGGCTGTTAAATCTTCGGAAGCCTTAGTGTAAAAAAAGCAATTGCCTCGCCCCTTTTATGAACATCTCCACGGCAACTGTCGTTAACAGCATGCCCATTAAACGTTCAATTGCCGTCAATACTCTATTCCCGACTATATTACTGATATGATTGGAAAACAGGAGAATAATGGCTGAAAGGAACCATGCGCACAGAAGGGCTGTGAACCATTCAAGCCAACGCGATGGCTCTCTTGCCATGAGGAGCAAAACCGTTGCTATTGCGGACGGACCTGCGATGAAAGGAATTGCGAGAGGAACGATCAGGGGTTCTCCTTCAGGAGTATCTCCGAATAGTTTCTCCGAGCCAAGAAAGATCATTTTTAAGGCAATCATGAAAAGGATTATTCCTCCGGCTATGCTCAGAGACGGCTCAGAAATGCCCAGAAATCCGAGGATATATTGACCGGTGAATAAGAACAGAACAAGAATAAGGAGCGCGATCAACATCTCCCGCACAATTATTTTTCTTTGTTTCCGGTCATCAACATTTTTCAGGACGGATAAAAACAGCGGTATATTCCCAAAGGGATCGATAACCAGAAACAACAGAACTGCAGCCGAAAATAACGTCATAGTGATATTTGAATTCTCGTATTATCCACCACTAAAGGCGTTCAATAAGAAAATCCCCTCATAGATTCCCCCATCACGAATAATGGTGAGTTTTTTCGCATTAACGTCTACTCTTGAATGCGACAATCATTTTATACGTATAAATGAAAGTGAAGTCAATCCGGTTTGTGCCTTTTTGAAGACGTAATAAATTCAAGGATTGCTGGTAGAAAGTCTCAAATCCTCCGGCATCCGGGACCGCTCAAGCTGCTGCGGCCTCCTGTCTCAGGAGTTACCTGTATCTGTGTACTGATGCGCTCCTTGAGCGCCGTGACATGTGATATGACACCGATCAGCTTGCCGTCCTGCTGTAGTCCCGCAAGAGTCTCTATGGCTGTTTCAAGTGCATCTTCGTCGAGGGTACCGAATCCTTCATCAAGAAAGAGCGAGTCAACCCGCACATTCCGGCTTGCCATATGAGAAAGGCCGAGCGCCAGGGCAAGGCTCACAATAAAGCTTTCGCCGCCGGAAAGATTTTTCGTCGAACGGATCTCACCTGCCTGGTAATTGTCGATGACATTCAATTCCAGTGGTTGAGATGAGTCGCGTATGAGCAGATAACGATCCGACATCTTCCTGAGCTGGCGGTTGGCATGCGCCGTCATCATTTCGAACGTCAGACCCTGTGCAAAATTCCGGAATTTCTTTCCGTCGGCTGAGCCAATGAGGTCATGCAGGTCATCCCAGCGTGCGCATTCCTTTTTCCGGGCTTCAATGTTCTTTATGCGTTCCTGCTGCTTTTCCCTTAGTTTTTTGTTTTCACTCAAGATCCTTATGATTCCGCCAATATCAAGGCTTATCTTTTTAAGGTCTGATTCACAGGCGCTTAGGTTTTCTTTAAGCGTTTCACTGGATTGATCCGACAGATTCTTCTCTCTCTCAGATGCAAGCGCCTCCGACCTGTCCTTCCGGCGGGCGTCAAGTTCTGTTTTTTCCTTGATCAGGGATTTCTCTTTGTCAGCAAGGAGTTCCCGCTCTTCTTCACTCAGGCGTGATGACAGGTAATCAGCCTCATCTTCGAATCCTGCCCCTTTGATCCGCTCCGTCAGTTTCTGTTCGGCCTGCACCAGTTCCTTTACCCGATTTCCTGTTTTTATTTTCAATAAATCTATTTTCTCTTTCAGAGCGCTGATCTCTTTTTCAATTTGTCCATATTCTTCGCGCGCTTTTTCAAAAGCTTTACCCGCCTTATCCACGGCGTCCACCAGATGTTTTTCCTCCTGATCAGCGTTTTTCTCTCCGAAGAGTTCCCGTCGTGAAGCGCTCAGGGCTTCATACGCCATCTTCAGATCGTCATGATCTTTGCGTCTTGTCGCCAGATCTTCTTTGAGGTTACCCAACAAGGCATTGTATTTCCCGATATCGGCTTTCAGTTCATCGATCTTTTTCTCCTGGGCGGTTTTTTCATTACTCTTTGTCTGCCATGTATCCTTCCGCGCGGTGAGGTCTTTCAGTATGGCGTCGAGACTGTCTAATGGAATCTGGCTGACTCCGAAGGGTTCAACATCCTTAAGGGCAGCAGTACGGGCATTTTGAGTATCTGCCGCCAGGGCGGCGCAATCTTTGATCAGCCGCTCATGCGTATGGCCGGCCGTCTCCAGTTTGTGTCTGGCGTCCTGTAAAGCCTTGCCTGAGTTGTCAAACTTCTCCCTTATTTTTTCCAGGGAAGTTTGCGCCGACTTCTCCTTTTTGCTATTCTCTTCGGCAATGGCGATAATACCGGATGTTTCGGCAATTTTCGCCTGAGTGTTCACCATATCTTCACGCACTTTCACGGATCGCTCGTACAGGGCTTCCTTGATATTCAGCATCAACATAGCTTCTGAGCATTGCTTTTCGTCTGTAGCCATGGCTGCCTTTTTCTCTACCATCCCTTTTTCCGCATGCTGAATTTCCGCTTCCGTCTTGGCCTGGTCGGCTTTCATCTTTTCCAGTTTCTCAGACACTTTTTTGAATTCGCTCTTCGTTTTTTTCAGCCCAGCCTCAGCCTCGTTCAACTCAGGGACATTCCCCTGTGCATAGGGATGATCGGGAGCGCCGCACAGCGGGCATGGCTTGCCGTCTTCAAGCCGTTTCCTTTCTTCCTCAAGGTTACGGATACGGTTGAGGAGTGACACCTGTGTTTCAAGGGTTGTAATATCTTTTTCCAGAAGCGCTTTTTTATCGGCGCAGGATTTTATCTCATCTAAAAGTTTCACATTGCCGGTTTTTAATGTTTCAATACTCGATTTCAGGCCCTCCAGTGCAGTGTGTGTCTTATCAATCCGGGCAATGGTTTCGCCTGTCTGAATCAAAAGACGCTCGCGGCCTTTAAGGGCATCTGTATCATGACGCCACTGGCTGATTTCACGTCTCTTGAGAATGGCCGTGATTTCATCAGTCAGGCGCTTAAGTTCGCTTTGTCCTTTCTCATATTCCTGGAGCGATTTTTCATGATCGGCCTCTATCTTGGTGCGTGAGGCCAGGGCAAACTCTTTTTCCCCAGTTGCCGTGAAAAGCTCTTTGCATGCCTTGGTATGCTTTGCTTCATTATCGCGAAGCAAAGCATATCCCCTGTCGATTGCGGCAAGGTTGGTAAGCAGCGCTGCATCGGCAGCGTGTTTTGCCTGGTAATTATGGACGGCTTCCAGGGCAGTCTGGGTCTTCTTCAGTTCCTGTTCACCATTTTCGATTTGGCTTTTATAGGCGTTCCCCTGCTTCTTGATCTCCCCTATCGCCTTATCCTTCTCCTCAACCTGCCTTTTCTGCTCACTCAGCCTGGCATCAAAGTCGCGTACCTTTTTGATGACAGCCGCTTCAGACGTCTGCCTGGTTCGTGCCTCGGCAAGCAGGGTCTCTGCGCTCTGTTTTATGGCAACCGCATCCGCACGGGATTTATCTTTTTCGGGAAACACTGCGATTGCGCCGTCAAGTTCCTTTGTCTCAGCTTCCTGTTGGACACGCACGGCAACGATACCTCTGTAATCTCCTTCAAGACTGAGGGCCTTGCGGGATTTTTCCAGCTTTTTTGATTCCGGATCAAACTCCTGCCGGCGCTTCTCGAAATCCTGCTGCTTCTTATCCAGTTCACCCAGATCTTTCTCAAGGGCAACCATCCCATCGAGCCAGGCTATGGACTTGCGTATGTCGTTCATTTTTCCGGCAAGTTCCTTCTCCCGGCCTTGCTTTTCTTTCAGGCCGGATTGCAGCTCCCTTTCTTCATCTTCGTTTAAAACCTGGATTCCTTTCAGCTCGGCCTGCAATATTTCAAGTTTATCCCGTTCTTCTGTACGCCGCTCGTGAACCTTCACAGATATCCGGCTGTAGATCTCGGTGCCGGTAATCTGTTCAAGGATAGGAGCCCGGTCATTCGGCGGGGCTTGCAGAAATACCGCGAATCCCCCCTGAGCAAGAAGCATCGAACGGGTGAAGCGCTCAAAATCCATACCCGTGGCCTTCTCGATGAATTCACCCACCTGGTTTATTTTTGATTCCAGAACTGCCCCGGAATCTGCATCGGCTATTTCATGCTTTGCCTGTTGTAATGCTCCATCGGATCTTTTCCGGGCGCGATACTGGCTCCAGTGGCAACGGTAACGGCCCTTCTGCGTCTCAAATGTAACCTCGGCAAAACATTCACCTGTCTGACGCGACATGATCTCATTGCTGCTTTTCGTAACCTTATCCAGGCGGGGCGTCCTGCCGTAAAGCCCAAGACAGATAGCGTCCATGATGGTCGTCTTTCCTGAGCCCGTAGGGCCTGTGATTGCGAATATGCCATTAGATGAATAGTCCGGGTGGGTGAAATCAACATGCCATTCGCCCGTGAGTGAATTCAGGTTCTTGAACCGAACACCAAGTATTCTCATGCCATGTTCTCCAATGCTCCTAAGAAACTTCCCCTCCCTGGGTGGGAGGGGATTGAGGGGAGGGGGTTAACGATATACTATTCCGCCATCTGGTCCGCTTCATTCATTGAAACGATGATTTCCTGATATGCGCTCAAAAGCTCCGGACGCTGATCCTCCGGGACTTCATGCGATTCAAGGCAGCGTTTGAATACGTCCGTCGTGTCCAGATCATCGAGCGTTTCTTTAGCATCCATCCCGCTCATAGCGCGTTCCAGCACCCGGTTATTCTTAACACGGAGGATCTCTATGCCGGTACCTGCGATTGCCTCATCCAATCGCTCTCGCAAATCGCCGGCTATCTCATCTCCTTCATATACTATTTCCAGCCAGGCATTGCTCTCTCCGGACTTCAGTTCTTCGATATTGCGAGCGATGGTTGGCCAATCCCCTTGCAGGGTTTTCAGTTCCTGGAACCTGGGTACCGGCACAATTGTTACAGTAGGTGCATTACCCGAAAATTCAACAAGAACGACGCTCTTTTCCTGTCTTGCTTCTCCGAAGCCAATGGGCAGAGGCGAGCCCGCATAGCGTATGAAATCTGAACCGCCCACCGTTTGAGGGATATGAAGATGCCCCAATGCAAGGTAGTCGATATGTTCGGGAAACACATCTGTTCTGACCTGTAAAAGGGAGCCGATATACAGTTCACGCACCCCATCGCCGTCAACGGTTTGGCCGCCTGCGGTGAAAAGATGCCCCATAGCGACAATCGGAACAGACTTTTTCAACATGGCGCGTTTCCGTTCGGCCACTTCATACACCATCCGGTAATGATCCCTGATACCTTCAATGATTTTCCTCTCCTTGTCCTCAAGGCTTTCACCTGCCTCGGCGGTGCGGATATCGCGGTCTCTGAGATAGGGGATGGCGCAGACAATAAGCCGTGGCTCATGATCCGGCCCGGATAGCACAATCAGTTCATCTTCAGGAGAATCGGATGCGCAGCCAACAACATGGATGTTCAAAAATTTCAGGAGTTCCCTGGGGGCATTTAAAAAAGACGGCGAATCATGATTTCCTGCCGTGACAACCATATGACGGTGTGAAGCGGCCGCCACACGGTTCAAGAAACGGTAATACAACGTCTGTACATAGTTGCTTGGCGTGCTGTTGTCGAACACGTCCCCCGCCACAAGCAGTACATCGATGTTTTCGTCCTCAATAAGCCCAGCCAGCCAGTTCAGGAAAGCTTCGAACTCCTCGTATCGCTTGCGGCCATAAAGCGCGCGGCCAATGTGCCAGTCGGATGTGTGCAGAATCTTCATGTATTTCCTTTCATCTCTTGTGTAGCCTCGTGGCGCACTTACGAATCGAAAGAGAGTAATAGATGAACTGTGCGGCGACTATCAGACGTCCGCACAAGTGGTTATGTCGAAATGTCGTCTACCGGTAAAATCTGCTTCCCAATTACTCTCATTTCGAAATCAGTTTCAGCAAAACTGCTTTTGCATCATTATTTTCGATTCCAGCGCCGCTTTCTAACTGACTAATTGATGTTTGAATATCCTGGAGGAGTTCTACTTTTTCTTGCATGGCTTCGTATTCGCCTACGTCAACTAAGACGGCTACGCTTTTACCATGTTGTGTAATGATGAGAGGTCTTTTGGTATCACGTACTTGTTTGAGAAAGGAGGCGATCCCCGTTCTGACCTCCGACATTGGTCTGATATCTTGATCAATTTTTATTCTTTGCATATGGCACCTCGTATAAACTATTTCGTACATTATAACGTACAATATATAAAATATGCAAATATTTATTTAGTGGAGAATTTTAGAATTTGGAGTCACCATACCAGCTTTTTCTTGACAGGAAATTCTTACACCTCAGCAAGGTGGTAGTCGGATGTGTGGAGAATCTTCATCGTTTTCAATTGTTTCAGTTTATCTTGGCGGTGGTTCTTTAAACAGTTTTTTATAATCCGTTGCAAATGATTTGGGTTTATCGTCATCATAAATCCAATATGATGCAATTTGTCTCACAATGGTGATATCTATCCGACGGCAATCCAGCATCAGTTTCAGCAGTTCCAGCGTCTTCAATGTCTTGATGTTGAACTCTACGGCCAAATCCAGCATGTCGGAGTCGTCCGTAACGATTGGTATATCCAGCACATAGGCATGAGCTAAGGCTGTGATATCCACCTTTGAAAGTCCCGGATATGAATATTTGGCATGGTTCTTAATGAAATCATGGACTCGTGTTATCTGCTGTTGGCTCTTTCTCGGAATGTTCAGCCTACAGTCCCGATTCTTCTTGTATTCAGGCTCATTCACCCAATAGAAAGTATTCTTGAGTCTTGGATTCTTCTCGTATTCTTCCTGAAGCCCCTTGATCACATAAAGGCAATATTTCTCTTTTCCAAATTCAACCTGAAGAAGGGGACGAATGCTTTGGGCCAGACGAAAATAAGCATTGGAGTCTATCAGAATCTTTGACTGAGGCATGCTTAGAGCGCCTCATAAATATTCCTGGCATCAAGCAAGGACATTCTAAGGACGCTCTGGACAAAGCTCGCCGGTTTCCTGTTTTCCTTCACATATGCTTTGAGGGAACTAAAAAAAGGACTACCGAAATGCTCCGTGGCGGATAGGATATATTGATCTGAATCGGGAACCTCATCATCAAAAAGAAATTCACTTGTGGTTTTGAATGTCTTATTGAAGTTGGTGTTTGCCTTGTATATTTCCCGATTCTTTTCCAAATCAATAATCGGAAGTTTACTCTGTGCGGCATATTTATTGATTTCCAAATAAACCGTTAGCGGGGAAACGCGCAATTTTTCGGCCACTGATTTTATATGATTTAGTTGAAGAGGAATTTGATCTGTCCTTCTCAGGTATGGGTATTCGCTTGAAGCAATTTCCTCGGGAACGAGCAGCGCTCCCGCAAACGCATCGGCAAAATCTTCTCCCTCATCTTCGCGCAACTGAGGCGCAAGGACGTGCCCCAGTTCATGCGCCATCCAGAATTTGAAATCATGTAATTTACAGTCCAGATTCAGATATATCCACGTCGTCATTGACTCCGGCAAATAGATATGGAGCGCGTTTTCATGCCTGTCTTTACTTCCCCACAGTACGGGAATAATGACAGCGTTTAGGTCATTGAAAATATTTATAAGTTCTTCAAACTCGATTGATTCTTTTGGAGCTTTTCCGATCTGCTTTCTTATTTTTGTTGTTACCTGCTGCATATAAGAATAATCCTGCCGGGGGCGGATCAATGTTTTAGGCTGGGAAAGGTTATCAAATGGAAGATACGGTACAATATCCGATAGGGTCCGCCCTGTGTCGCGGGCTTCCTCAAGATATTGATCCGTGATCTTGTGACTGCCCTTTTTTCTGAATGCCACAATTGGTTCATTTGCAGAGGGAGAGGTTGAGACAATCTCGTTATAACTCATCCCCAGCGCCATGGACAGCTTCAATAGCTTGTCCGGGCGCGGGAATTTTTCACCCTTGAACCATTGCGACACGGTTTCTCTCGAAACGTCAAGGTTATCTGCCAGCTTGGACTGACTCAATCCCTTTCGTTCGGCGCATTCTACAACTTTCACTATGTTAAGTTTACGAGTTTTCATAATCATACCATAGACACATGTGTCAACTATTGTCAACTATATTTTGTGCATTATAAGACAAACAGAAAAAAGTGATGGGAATGGTTCCTTTGGTTGTAATTGTCATAGTTCCCCTTTGAAAGCTCTATCGAGGAGGGCAGGCAGGAGGGCGTCGAGTAACGGCGGCGGTCTTGGCTTACAAGTGCTTGATTCTCCCCTTCTCCGCTCTCATAGCATATATCTCGGCACGAATTCCGCAGACAGTGTTTGCGGAATTCGCAATACCCGGCAAAATGTTCTCATCTGGTCAGGATTCCTTGTTGCGCTACCGAGGACTCCTCGGCAGTTGGGTAGTCCGAATCTGGGAATGTGCATTTTTTGCACTTTACTATCTTCGTCCAAATAGCTGGAGGCGAAGATGTTTCTTAAATTTTTGGAAATCACATTACGCTCCGCAACGAAAACTCGTTCATTTGTTTCTCTGTTATCCAACAGGCAGTTTATGCAAAATTTGCACAAACTGATTTCGTCAGCTTTACGGTGACTTCCGGTGTCTGATACAAAATATTACATGACGAAATTCTTTCACGGCCTTTTCACCAGAAGTGCCTTGATCCTCCCGACAATCTCGGCGATGCGGTACTCTTGTCGAGGATGCTGGCAATAAGTTCCATCAGTGGCCTTTAGATGATGCAATACCTATCGTTATGGGTGGTAGCAACTCACTGGGATATCTCATCTAAACATGAAGTTCGCGAGGCCAGGAATCGCTTTTTCTAACACGATTCCTGCAGAAGCAATCTCTCGTTGAACCAATTCCAAAAGGGATACGAGCTTTATAATAGAAGTCTGTAAAGTTTTTCCAGGAAGCGGAACAACCTCCTCCAAGAAAAACTCCTCCTTCAAACGCTTACGGTTTGTAGTGCCCCTGCTTGCGCGTTTACATGCCTCAAGAAATGTATTTGAGCGCAGTAAAAATGCAAGGAACTCAGGATAGACAACATCACGGTTCACGTTAAAAAGAGGAAAATCTTGTGTGACCACAGCACCGTCAAGTTCAATTGGAACGATGGCAAATGCTCCGTTTCGTGCATCTATCCTGCTCATAATGAGCTGTCCAGCCCGCGCGACAAACTGTGGCCGGGTTTTTATTTCAACGCCAAGAAGAGTCTTACGGAGTACTGCTCCTTTACCGTAAAGCCTGACTGTGATCTGCTTGTAAACCACCGAGTCCTCCAGTTTCGCTTCCTCGCGTGTTCGTACTAAAAATAAACTCAAGGGTTTCTTTTCCGAATTACTTGAAATGATTGGTTGCTCACTATTGACATTCTTCTCCACATTGCCAAGCAGATCGACCGCTCGCCCCAGCGGGCCTTCGAGATTGGAAATAATTTGCTGCACAGTGGTTGACTGCCCCGCTTGTTTTCTAGGGTTTCGGAAATCAAAGGTATATCCGGCTTCAACAACCTTCTTTTTCTCCACATACCAACTGGCAGCGCTGCTTTCGCGCCTTTGCCACCAGTCAAGGATAGGCTGTAATTCTTCAAAACGAAGGGGAATGCTCTGGGTGTAACAAGGATTTTGCATATTGCGCCGTTCAATAGGAACTTCGTGTTCAAAAAACCAAACACCCTCATTTGTTCCAGAACGATCGAAGAACAGCAGATTAGTTTGGATATCGGAGTAAGGTTCGAATACACCTTTAGGCAGTCTCACGACCGTGTGAAGATTGAAATCGCAAATCAGCTCTTCCCTGATCCTCGCAGCCACTCCTTTGTCACTCATCACACTTTCCGGGACGACCACGGCGGCCCTGGCGGATCGATCTGCCGATGTGGGTCGGCGCCGCAGTTTCCGCATGATGAGTTGCAGGAAAAGGAGCGCCGTTTCTGCGGTTTGCTTGTCGTCGGGAAAGTTCCCCTGAATGCCTTTTTCCTCCTCACCGCCGAAGGGTGGATTGGTTACGATCACGTCCACCCGGTCCTTCTCGCCAATTTCTGTGAGCTTGAAGCGCAGGGCGTTGCCAGGGTCGATTCGTGGGGCGTCGAGGCCGTGCAGCAGCAGGTCCATCTGGCACAGGAGATACGGCAGGGGCTTGGGTTCGCAGCCCAAAAGCGTTCGTTCCTGCAAGGTCCGATGATCGGCGACGGTCTTGACCTGTCTGGAAAGATGGCTGAGCGCTTCGACAAGAAAACCGCCGGTGCCGGATGCGGGATCGAGAACCGTTTCAGCGAGTTGCGGGTCCGTGACGGCCACCATGAAACGTACGACAGCGCGGGGTGTGTAGAACTCGCCGGAGTCGCCGGCAGCGTCGCGCATCTCGCGGAGCATCGTTTCGTAGAGGGCGCCCAGGGTGTGCAGCTCGCTCGTGGCGGTGAAATGGATGCCGGCAACCTTGTTGATGACATCACGCAGGAGATAGCCGCTGACCATGCGGTTCTGGACACCGGAAAAGACGGTGGCGATCACATCGCGGCGGTCGTCGCCGGTGGCGCTGGTGAGTTTACGGAGATACGCAAAGAGGCCAGGGCCTTTGCTGCCGTCGGGGCGGGTGCATTCCTCCTGATTGATAAAGGCTAATAGTTCATCGCCGGTGACGCCCTGGGGCCTGGCTGCCCAGTCGCGCCAGCGGTAAGGCGGTTCGATGGCCGGGCGGAATTTCTTCCTGGCAAGGGCCGCTTCTTCCTCGCGCTGAATCTCCAGATCATCGAGGAACTTGAGAAACATGATCCAGGTAAGCATCGGCAGGCGGTCGAGATCGCCGTTCAGTCCTTTGTCCTTGCGCATGATGTCGCGGGCGGTCTTGAGAAGGCTGCCGAGGGACTGGGCGGTGGTCTGAGGCTGGTCGGTGGTTTTTCTGGTTCGTATCATTTACATCCTCATCCTCTCTATGCTGCATACAGTAGATTTTGCAACTCTGCCACGGCGTTGCGGAGCTGATCAGGACCGCCGAATAGGGTGATTATTTCAGAAGGTTGTCCGTGATCGGAAATCGGAGGAACCTTGAGGACGTCCGGCAGGATGAACTGCGCGTCACCGTGTTCCGCGTATTTTTCCAGCAGTTCTTTCAGAATCGCGCAGGCTTCGGGGCTAAATCGGTCGAAGAAGTCTTTTCTCTCGCTCTTCAGCCGCTGGGCACGTTCGCGCCGGGTGCGAAGAGGGGCGTTGAAGGCGAAGTGACAGAGTAGATCGAAAGGATCCGCCTCCGGCTGCCGGGCGGCGTCGGCCAGTTCTTCAAAATTTACGCCGCGCTCGGCTAATCGCTCGATGATCTCGGCTCTCTGGACGGGGTCGGCCCATTTGGCGCGCAGTTCCGGTGCTGAGGGACAGAGTGTGCGTACTTTTTCCGCTGCGTAATCGGTGTAGCGCACGACACGCAGTTGTTTTCCATCCGGGTCGAGTTCGTAAACAAGGTGTGTCGCGATATCGACATAGCTGCCGTCGAAGTAGAATTTGCGCCTTTCTTCGGAGGGCGGATCGATGATTTCAGGACCATGATCCACCGCCACTTCCGGCGGTTCACTTTCCTTTATTTCCTGGATGATACCGTTTTCTCTCAACTCTTCCTCGGTTAGCCTGACCGGATCGCCGTCAAAGTCCGGGTCGGCAAACATCCGCGTGGCGGCGCCGGTGTAATCCACGATGCTGAACCAAAGCTTTCCGTAATCGTCGCGCACCCGGGTGCCGCGCCCGATGATCTGTTTGAAGTCACACATCGATCCGACGACGCGGGCCAGGACGATGTTTTTACAGGTCGGCACATCCACACCCGGTCGTGAGCAGTTGGGAGGTGGTCAGGATGACGGGGGTACGCGATTCGACGTCTTGAAAACGGCCCAGATGACCGCGTCCGATCTCCTTTTCGTCGGAGGTGACACGGCAGACATAGTCCGGGTATTCCTTTACAATATCAACGTTGAGGTTGCTCAGGGCACGGCGCATCTCGTCAGCATGCTCCTGATCCACACAAAAGACGATGGTCTTGGCGAATCGGTCGGTTTTCTTGAGAAAATCCGTAAGGTGTCGGGCGATGGCTTCTGTGCGGGCCAGGAGGGCGACGATCCTTTCGAAATCCTGGGTTTGATATTCTCCATCGGGAATAATACGTCCGTAACGGTCCAGGTCGTTTTTCGAGGGTCGCCATCCGGCGGCGTCCCATTCCGTGATAACGCGGTGGACGCGATAGGGCGCAAGGAAGCCGTCTTCAATGCCCTGCCGGAGGCTATATTCGTAGATCGGATTGCCGAAATAAAGATACGTGTCCCGATTGTCTTCGCGCAGGGGCGTGGCGGTCATGCCGAGCTGATAGGCGGGGTCGAACCAGGTGAGGATCTCCCGCCAGTTGGAATCGTCGCGTGCGCTGCCCCGGTGGCATTCGTCCACGATAATGAGATCGAAAAAGTCCTGCGGGAACTCTCTATAGAGACCCGGTCGGCGTTCATCGCGGGCAATAGCCTGGTAAATGGCGAAATACATCTCCCGGCCCAGGTTTACGACGCCTCCCTCGATTTTCCAGCGGGCGTCACCGAAGGTGGCAAACATACCGTCTTTGGGTTGATCGATGAGGATGTTCCGATCAGCCAGGTAGAGGATTTTAGGCCGCCGGTACTCACCTGCACGATTCCAGCGGGCGGTCCACAGCTTCCAGCAGATCTAAAAGGCCACGGCGGTCTTGCCGGTACCGGTGGCCATGGTGAGCAACTGGCGGCGATGACTGGTGAGGATGCCTTCAACAGCCCGGTTGACGGCGATCTCCTGATAATATCGCTCGCCCTTGGCAACGATGTGATTCATCGGGGTCAGCAGGCGTGTTGCGAGGGTATCGTCGGCTATCCCCTTTCCGGCCCGATAACGCGTCCATAATTTGGCGGGTGTCGGGTAAGTATTGACGAGCAATTCTTTTCCCGTGAAGTAATCGAACTCGATAATATCTCTACCGTTGGTTGCGAAGGCGAACTTCAGACCCAGCATCTCGGCGTATTCCTTTGCCTGCTGCAATCCTTCGCCGACCGTTTTCCAGGCGGCCTTGGCCTCAACGACGGCGAGGGGAAAATTGCGCTCGTACCGAAGGAGATAATCGACGCGTAGTGGCGGCTTGCGGACAAATCCTTTACCGGCCGGGATGATGCGCCCATCTGTTATGGAGCGCTACTCCGCTATGGAGTGCGGGTCGTCGTCCCAGCCCGCAGCCTGCAGTTTTGGAATGACGAATTTCCTGCAGGTGTCGGCTTCCGATAGAGACATGGATCATCCTTTGTTAGAACTTGTTGTCTGATAAGAAATCCCTAAAGTGTGAGAGGACTATAGAGGAAAGCGGTCTTTTTGGTCAAGGTTTTTTAAGCCTCAAGATAAGCATTACTAATTGAAAGTACAAATATTTAAGCAATATAAGCCGATGTGGACATTAGGAAGTCATTTCTATATCTCTTCTCAGTATAGCGCGGGCTTAAGTCTCAGGCCGTCAAGGGGAATAGTGAGCGCTTACCTGAAACTCAAAAAGCAGGAGGTGCTTTATGAAAACCACGTCAGAAGAAATCAGGTTATTCAATCATGATGGGTGTGGTGAGGGATTTCTCGCCTTGGCGTATCAGGCAAAGAGTATAAGTCAGTTAGAGCTGAAGCAGATAGCGAGTTTTTATCAAATCATGCTTTTTAAACAAGGGGATTCCCACTGTTAAGCCTTTCGTACAATCGTATATATTCATCAACCATAATGTCTAAATCATATTTCTTCCGTGATTCCCTCATGATTCTTTTGATCTGGTGCTCTCTTATCTCCATAGGTTTCCGGTGAAAATTGACGCTTTTAGCCAGCCCGTGCCACAGGCCGCCGGGATCATAATTGTTGAAGAGAAATCCGTTTCCCTCATCCCTCGAAGCGCCATCAATCTTCAATCTCAATTCTTCTATTTTGTCATGATATCCTCCGGTATCTCGATTCGTTGCTGTAGCTCCGAAAAGATTCCCGATCTGATCTATCTGGCCGCATGGCTCATACAGTGAAGCTCCAAAGACATCACCGGCAGCAGCGTAACCGAGCATGGAAAGCGCTTCACTGAAGCGCTGGTACGTTATCTTACCGCCTGATGCATATGCGATCCTCCCCATAATTTCCTCATGGGTCTGATCTCGCCCGACACCGTTTCCCACGACAGCAATCTGTACATCGCCGTGTTCAATGACAAATTTAAGGGCGATCTCTTCGATAAGTTCAATACCTTTTTGCGATGGGTCTAATCTCGACGGCCAGTAGAGAAGAATCGCATCGGGATTGACGATGAGCCCTGTCCTCTTTTGAAATTCCACGAGGTTTTCTCTCTTTGCAGTGATGACGTCATCATCAGGACCGTACATTCTTGCAAGGTGTTCACAGTGCTCAGGATAAATACCAGGGGATGGCGCATTCATGATGGAGAACGCCGAACCGCTATAATACTTCGCCTTGACTTCCTGCCGCACACTCGCTGGAATGAACGATCTGTCCATAAAATAATCCTCAATGATCTCTTTTAAAAACTTTTCCCCGACAAAGTTGACCAGAGTGGCGCTCTTAATCGCTGTTGCCTGACTATCTATGCATCTTCTTCCCTGTTCGTCCGAGAAGTAGATATTCCACGTGAGGCTGTCAACATCAATGCCAAAAAGCATATCTACAGGAATATGGCCCGTATGAACATTGTGAACGGTATGCAATACCGGACACCCCCTCGATTTCGCATATGCCGTAACCGCACCGCCCGCCATCCAGTCATGGGTATGCAGAATCAGCCTTCCTCCATTTTTGGCCCGGACAGTCTTGATGATGTTGTTGACCACTTCTTTTTGAAACTCGGCAGCATTGAGTATCGGGTTCCCCGAATAGGCGCAGGAGAGGTTTGCAAAAATGGATGAACTTACTAAGTGGACCTTGTCGGGATCGACCTTATATCTGATTTCCCGCCAATCATGTTCATCCATGTTGCTCTCTCGCTGAAAACGCTTCTTGAGATTCAGCGTTGCCAGGTGGCAATCAATCCCCCTTTCCCGGAGGCCTTCGCATAATGTGGAAACAACTTCCCCGAGGCCGCCTGCCTTGCCGGAAATGTATCGGGCAAGACTCCCCATACCGTCCGGCAGCCTGCCGGTCTCCGGTGACACGAGCAGCACGGCCGTCTTTTCCGCCTTCTTCAGGATTTCAAACCGCTTTACGGTCCTCATCCCTTTCAGCGGATCGATTATACGCCGTCGACTGCTCCGGTCTTTTATATAAATTCCCGGCAATTTATCAATTTTGTAATTTACGCGTAAATTCATTTGCTGTTTGTACAGTCCTTCTTCCAAAGACAATCACTCTCGCATGTTTCTATTGTACGAAAACATGGTGAATTCCCCTCACTCATCTGAATATCACGAATGATATCCTGCTTGGAGCGGCCGACCTTTGTATCAACACCCCATGACTTTGCGATCTCACGTATCTCCTGAATTGTCATTTCATAATCCTCCCTTAATTTGCTTATAGCCCCATCCTCTATAGATATTTTTTTCAATGGCGGACTCATCTTCGGTTTTGACCACCTGAGATAATCCCAACCCGAGAAAGAATTGAGTACTTTGACTCTGATTAGGTAATTCCTCTTCCATTCCAGGCACTTGCTCCTTCCAGCCTCTACCTTTTTTCATCTCTTCCAGTTTGTTAATTTGCCATCGCAACTCAGCGAGTTCTCTTACATTTTTATGTTTTGTAAACACCTTATCTGCCATTCCCGTAAACCTTCAAAACCTTCTAAAATAGATCGCCGTGTAAGCCATTTCCATAATTGGTGGATTCCACAATTGTAGTGACTTTCAAGAGTTGCCTGTAAGATACCTGATGACGGTATCGTAAAGAACAGACTCTTCACCCTCAAGGTGACAATGAGCCTCTGGGCTTCCCTTGAAAAATTTCATATGGGCAGAAAGAATCGCTGTCTCTAAAACTCCCAATGTCTCCATCTTTTTTTTAAGTTCTGTTTTCTCCATGTTATTCCCCACTGCGATAGTTTCTTCTTAGAGTGTTTCATCACCCTTCATCTGATGGTGGAAATTCTTACAGTTTTGTTTGATGTCAGGTCAGAGTGTATACTGCTGCTTAACTAATAGAAAATCTTGATGGGATATGCAATGGGGATATATTGCATGGATAATCAAGGGGAATACCCTGCATTATGACAATGTCAAAAGATAGGATCGAAGGTTGTCTTTTTTATTTTTAAGATTAAGTTTTCTTCTGATATTTTCCCTGTGAAATTCAACTGTCCCTGGCGATATATTCAATAATTCGGCAGTGTCCTTACTCGTCTTACCTTCTTTAATAAGATTAGCTATTTGAATTTCTTTGGGAGTGAGTTTTAGGTATTTCGAGGACAGTTTGTTTGAAAATGGAGAAATAATGTTTATCAGATTTGATTCGAGGATGTTTACATAGTCTGCTTCTTTGTCCTTTAAGCGGCTCTTTTTCAATCGTTCAATATAGGGCATAGCGAGTTGCTTGACGTTAGCCAGTACCTGCTCTTCAATTTCGTCCTTGTCTTTTTCCCTCTGCCTCAACAGGACTTTCAGGGCAGCATTGAGTTCCTCAAGGTTACGGGACTTGATTTCCAATTCCCTTTCTCTTTTTTTCAATATTTCTTCTGCCCGCTTGCGGTCGGTGATATCACGGAAATACCAGACTCGACCATAGTGTCTGCCATCCCCTCCGATCATTGGGGCTGAGTGGCGATCGAATAGCCTGCCATCGGCGAGCGCCAGTTCATCATCAGATGTCGCGTTGATATCGTCGTAAAGGCGCCGCACTCCGGCCAGGAATTGCTTCGGGTTAACCAGTTTGCCCAACACAGATTCTATGGCGAGTTCGTCAGATTGTGCTTCCAAGACATGTGAGGGAATGTCCCACATATCAATAAAGCGTTGATTCCATGAGATCATCTTGCCTTCCGGATCTACTACGAGTATTCCATCATGCGTCGTTTCCTGTTGAGTCGAAAGGATAAGGTTGCTGAATCGCAGCGCCTCCTCCGCCTGCTTGCGGTCGGTGATATCCCGTATAGACTGAATGGCCCCTACGATATTCCCCTTACTGTCATATAAACATCTGGCTTTCCCCCAGAGGACTCGATTTTCCCCGTTCATGATCACATCGGTCTCGGCTAAAATGATGTCTTTTTCTTTTTTGATAAAAGAATATTTTTTTTCGATCTCTTCATCGGAACTGAATACCAGATCAATCAATATCTGCCTCCGTTTCCCGTAAAACGGCAGGGCATATTCATAATTCCCTTTTCCCAGCATGTCGGGAGCCTTGACGCCGGTCATCTCTTCAATGGCACGGTTCCATGCGATAACCTTACCATTAAGATCGATAGCAAATGTTGCATCGGGTAAAAAATCAATAATATCGGATAATCGCCGTTCCGACTCCCGCAGTGCCTCCTCAGCCCGCTTGAATTCACTGATATCGGTCATAACGCCGGTAAGACCGACCAGGCGGCCATCGTCCCAGAGCGGGCGGCTGGACGTGCGTACATGAAATATCGCTCCGTCTTTTGCAAACACCCGGAATTCATACGGCTGTAAATTTCCGTCCAGGGTTTTCTCGAACCTGGACAGCAACGCGGGCAGATCATCGGGATGCACAAATCGGGTGAAAGGAACTCCGATGATTTCGTTCACCGTGTATTGGAGAAACCGCTCTACGGCGGGGCTGATGTAGGTGATACATCTCCGGGTATCCACGGAAAAGATGACATCGTTGATGTTCTCTATCAAATTGCGGTATTTGGCTTCTGATTCCTGTAATCTTTCCTGAACCTTCAATATTTCGGTAAAATCGTCCACCATCTCGATGGCAGACAGGACGTTGCCATTTCTGTCTTTTATAGGAGACGCAATAATCCTGTAATGTCTTATTTCGTTGCCTGCCGGTGTTTCTGTGATAGATTCGTGTACCTGACCATCCTGCAATGTCTTTACTGTTGGACAATAGGAACATATCGTTTCTCTTGGCGGGTTATTGAAAGCTTCATAGCAGAGGGGTTTTTTTGAAACATCGATATCGGGAAACCATTTCTTCATCTGGTCGTTAAGGGTAATTATTTCCATGTCCGGACTGATCAGGGATATGCCGATGCCGATATGATCCACGACACTTCTATACCTTTCTTCGGACGCGCGGAGCGCCTCTTCCGTCTTCTTCCGCTCTTCAATCTCCTGCAAGGCCTCTTCAGCGCGTTCTTGATCCGTCATATCCCCTGCTCCTGTATCTTGACATTTTGTTCAAAGGCCCCTCTGTAGGTTTCACAGTCATAAAATATCTCCAACTGTTTTATTTATGATACTATTCAATCAATGTCATTGACTATTCAATAATGATATCCTAACAATATCTTCATATTTAAAGCATTTAACCGCATTGTCTCTGAATTGTCAAGATCGTCTCTTTTCTTAACCGCAAACGCCATTCGAGGAATCTTCGCAAAAATAGGGACAAAAGAATCCATAGAATTACGTTTATGGAAGAAAATAATGGAATACGAAAAGAAGGCGGGAATTTCAGTGAATCGGGGTTATAAGGAATGATTAAAATTTGCCTTTCTCGCCGAGCCAGGGCCTTGTGTTATCCAGAAGATAGTCTGCCATATTTTCACAAATGCAGTCCCGGCACAGATGAACGAGCTTCATGCTTGCGATGTGCCGCAAGACCAGCAGAGTCTCTGTGTTGTTACTACACGTGAAACACCTGTCAGGGGCGTCTTTCTCGTGAAACTGGTAACTTCTTGCGTCATCGTATATTATGGGCATAGGTCGTCTCTTCGGTAATAATTTAGCAGGATCAAGCCTATCCAAAATGAGAGAGCTTATCAAGTAGATTTATCGAAACGCCTGAGAAACTTTTCGCACTGAAGGAAGTTATACGGGAAATTTTCATGGTCCCTTTTTAAGGGGTTTTTACTACAAAAAAATTAGATTTTGTCCTTTTCGCTGAGCCAGGGCCTCGTGTTGTCCAAAAGATAGTCCGCGATATTTTCATATACACAGTCCCGGCACAGGTGAACAAGCAACATGCTCTCGATTTGTCGAAAGATCAGCAGTTCCGCTGTGTCTTTGCTGCAAATGAAACACTTGTCAGGGGCGTCTTTCTCTTGAAATTCGTAAAATTTATCGTCATCGTACTTCATGTATCGTCTCTTGTAACTTTTGTAGCTAAAATAGATTTTATTTCCTGCTGATTCCCTTTAAAAAATCCCCTAACCCCTTTTACAAAAGAAAGAGTTGTGTGTTTGCGCTTTGCACATCTCTTAACTTAAGAAGGAGTCTGAGAAGCCGTTTGTGGTGTGGACAACTGTATGGGGAATTTTAGCACAAAGGTTGTGCCTTCTCCTTCTTTTGAAGTGGCCCAGATCTCCCCTCCATGAGATTCCATGATTTTCTTACAGAAGGTAAGACCGAGTCCGGAGCCTCTATGACGTTCATCCTTTCCCTTTACTCTGAAAAACGGCTCGAAAATAAAGGGAATTTTGTCGTGGGGAATGCCGCTCCCTGTGTCCGATATACTGACAGTGATGTAGTACTCTTCGCTCTGGGCCGATATTGTTATTTTCCCGCCCTCCGGAGTGTATTTTGTCGCATTGCCGATGATATTGGTAAATACCCGTAACAAGCCTTCCTCATCTCCGATTATATTTGGTAAGTTATCGGGGACATGTGTTTCCAGTAAAATTTCTTTCCCCTGGCAAACAGGAGCCATATCTTCCGCGCTTCGTGCAATAATGCGGGATAGACTCAAAATATCTTTCTTTTGTGCGAAAGTTCCGTCTTCTATTCGACTTAAATCCAGCCAGTGTTCAATCATTTCCTCAAGGCCTTGAATGCGTATCCTGCACCTTTCGATAATGTCCGTAACATCTTTATCAAAGCGATCACCTGCGATTGCTTTAAGAGATTCAATGTATTGCCGAATGACAACGAGTGGGGACCGCATTTCGTGGCTGACGAAGGTGATGAAACTCTTCTCCATCCGCTCCTTTTCTTCCCTCAATCTTCTTGTTTCAATTTTGAGGTTACGATGATCGAGACCCCGTCTGGCTTCAGCCCTCAACTGGTCAGGGCTGAAGGGCTTGGGAAGGTAATCGTAGGCTCCTTTCTGTATGGCTTCAACTGCGGAGACAATTGTTGCATAGCCGGTGATCATTATCAGGACAACGTCGGGTATTTCCCTGGAAAGGATCTCAATGATTTCCATACCCGACATACCCGGCATTTTAAGATCAATAAAAGCTATTTCCGGTTTATTCTCCCGCGCGATCTTGATGCCTTCGACTCCCTCCCCTGCAGTTAAAACGGTGTACCCGGATTTCTCCAGCGTCTGCCTGCACCCGTCCCGTAAGGATTCCTCATCATCGATTATTAAAATAAGCGGTTTTTGAGCCTTCATCTCTATTTGTTACCTAGTTCCCGGGCGATATATCCGAGAAGATCATCAGCCTTCACCGGTTTTTGCAAAACCATGTTTACCTTCGGAAACTCCGGAGGCGGTTCAAATGATTGGTATGGACCCTGCAGGTCAACCGCGCTCAACATAAAAAGCGGCGTATCCTTACCCGTATCCGTGGCCCGGATCTTTTTCAATACTTCGAATCCTTCACCCCACGTTTCCATCATCATATCGATAATGGCAAGGTCAGGAGCTACCGACTTCCACATCTCCACACCGCTCTTCCCATCTTCAGCGAGAAATACCTCGTACCCGCCCTTCTCCAAGATCAGTTTAGTCGCAAACAGGAAATCTTTGTCATCGTCGATTAAGAGAATTTTTTTCTTTGCTGTCATGGCCTTTCACCTCCATTTTTTAGTCTTTGTATAATTGTATGAGCAAGGATGATGCCAAGTTGTAATCTGTTGATTTATTTAAGGAAAATATAGATGGTCGAAGGGGAAAAAGGATTTTGAGGGGTAAAACTCCCCTTCCATGAGGCAGATAACCCCCTGAGGGCGCCGATGTTTTTTACTAATGCTCTATTTTTATACCGTAATTACGCATCTTTATCCGCAGGGTCTTTCTGTCGATACCAAGGAATTTTGCCGTCTTGTTGATCTGGAAGTGAAAGTGATCCAGGGCTTTTAAGATATGTTCTTTTTCCACATCAATCAGGGTCATCCTGCCTGTAGAAGAATCAACGACAGGGGTCTTTGTATTATCGTTTTGCCCATAGTAAAATATATCGGATAGGTCGACGACCTCGTGGTCGCACAATACACAGAGACGCTCTATGGTATTCTTCAGTTCCCTGACATTACCAGGCCATTTGTAAGATATGAGAGATTTCTTTGCCTCTTCCGAGAAGCGCCGTACCTTGCTTTCGTATTTTGTTGTGAACATATCCAGGTAATGCTGGGCAATAGCCAGAATGTCGGATTTATGTTCTCTCAACGGTTTTATATTAAGGGGTATGACTGAAATCCTGTAGAACAAATCCTCCCTGAACCTCCCCGCTTCAATTTCTAATCGGATATCTTTATTCGTCGCTGTGATGAGCCTGACATCGATCTTCTCAGGTGATGATCTTCCAACCTTGGGCACCTCCTGTTCCTGGATTACCCGCAATAACTTAGCCTGAATGTTGAGGTTGATGTTGGAAATCTCGTCAAGAAACAATGATCCCTTATCGGCCATCTGGAAACGACCCTCGCGTGATTCGGTAGCCCCGCTGAATGCCCCTTTGACATGTCCGAACAGTTCGCTTTCCATCAGGGTTTCTACCAGTGAGGAACAGTCAACGGGAATAAAAGCTTGATCATCCCTTTTACTGAGGTTGTGGACCGTGCGCGCTACGAGTTCCTTCCCTGTGCCGCTCTCTCCTGTAATGAGGACTGTGCTGTCTGTCTGTGCTATCCGGTTAATGGAATCCTTAAGTTCTTTCATGTAGTCGCTGGTTCCGATCAGTACAGAAAGATCCTTTTCTGCATTATGCGTATCATCCTGCTTAAGGGCTTTCTCAACCGCTTCTCTGAGATCAGGTGCTGAGTAGGGCTTCGCGAGAAAATTAAAGGCGCCGTGCCTCATGGCCTCGACGGCCAGGGGTATGCTGCCGTAACCGGTGATAATAATGACTTTTGCGGAGATGTTTTTCTCCACTTTAAGCTTTTTAAGGATCTCCAAACCATCCATTTTGGGCATCCGGACATCTAACAGAATGATGTCATAGATATTCCTGAGAGCCATCTCAAGTCCCTGGAGTGCATCTCCGGTACTTTCGACCTGGTAACCTTTACGCGACAGGACCTGCATGCATCCGTCCCGTATGGATTCTTCATCATCGATAATGAGGACTTTTTTATTTTTCGTAGTCACTGCTTCTCATTCCCTTCTTCAATTAAAAATCAACTATAAAAAACATCCTCGTCCATACCGCTGTATTTACCCATATACACAGGCAGGAAAATAATGAACGTTGTTCCCTTCCCGGGCCCACTTTCCGCATCGATGGCGCCATTGTGTTTTCTTATTATACCGTAAGCGATGGAAAGTCCCAGACCTGTACCCCGGCCGGGCTCTTTTGTCGTAAAGAAAGGTTCGAATATATGAGGGAGGTGTTCCTCGTCTATCCCTGTGCCTGTATCTGATACCAAAATCTTCACAGAATTATTAGTACCCGGCATGGTGGTTATCGTGAGCTTTCCTTTGCCCTTCATGGCATCGGCGGCATTGACAAACAGGTTCACAAAAACTTCTTCCAGCCTTGACTTGTCGCCAATTACTTCAGGGAGATTCTCTGCAAGCCGGGTGTCTATTTCTATGCCGTGGAACATGGACTGGTCCTTTACCAGATTAAGGGATGTCTTGATCACATTGTTTATATTGAGAGGGAGCATCTCGCCCGTCGGTGTTCTGGCAAAGTCAAGCAGGTTTTGGACAATTTCTTTGCACCTGTTCGTCTGGTAGATGATCTTCTCCATGTTTTCCCGTGCCGGAGAATCTTCAGCTATATCCTCGAGGACAAGGTTGCTGTAAAGAAGTATCCCCCCCAACGGGTTGTTTATCTCATGGGCCACACCCGCTGCCATTCCACCGAGAGCGGTCAATTTTTCTGTCTTTGCCAGTTGCTGGTGTGCCTTATGTAACTTTTCATCGTGGTCCTTCAGGGATTTGGACATATAATTGAATGCTTCATCCAGCATGTCAAATCCTGAGATTTTATCCGGGGACAGTTTGTAGTCTAAATTGCCGGCAGCGATAGACTCCGCGGCTTCCTTCAGCATGCGTATCCGTTTTATGATGGTATTGCCCAGGTAAAAGGAAATGACAAAGGCTATGGCCATGCCAAGAGACGTTATTCCCAGGTTTATCCAGATAGTATTCCATTTTATGTCCCTGTATTTTGCCTCCAGCAGCCCTACATAGAGGATGCCTATGAGATTTTTATTCATATCGTAGATCGGGGTGTAGGTAGTTATATACCAGTCATCCACCACAAAGGCCCTGCCAACCCAGTCTTTACCTTCCACTATGACCCTGTCATAAACCTCCTTTGACAATGTAGTGCCGATAGCCCTCTTGTTTTCCTTTGTCATGACGTTGGTAGATATTCTTACACCACCCTGAAATATGGTTGCCACACCCATTTCACGGCCTTTGTACTTTTCCCCCTGGTATACGGTTTCTTTTACTTTGTCCACGATGGTATAGTCTTTATTCAGGAGAACACCTCCGACGATAGCCCCCAGCAAATTCTTTTTATTATCAAAGAGGGGATACGCCGCCATCATGACCATACCGTCGGAAAGTTGTTTTTCCCCGGGTTCATAAGAGAGCGGTATTTTTGTGATTTCCATTGTGACCCGCTCGGCAATGCCCGGATTCTCCCTGAGAATTTTTTTTGTGGACATGAGTTCGGTAGAAAATTGCGGCGATTTTTTTTCAAGACAGTTTTTTATGACCGGGGACCAGAGCATACTGTCTCCCCTGATATCCGGGTTCGCCGCCCTGTACAGGACATTCCCGCGGGCATCCACCACCGTGATCATATCAAGGTATATATCATCATCCTGTGTCTCTCTTTTATGTTCATGCCGGATTAAGCCCCGCAAATTTTCCATTTTGGAGTAGTCGCGGCCGGCCATTATCACCTGCAGATCCGATCTCTCTGCAGTAAAGAGAATATGGGAAGCTATCTTCTCCAGGGTCTGATTATAGATCAATTTTGCGGTATTGATGTCCTGCCGAACTCTGTTTTGCACCTCGTCTATGGTACTTTTATTGATCGTCCATATACTAATAAGGGTTGCCACGAATCCTGTAAGAAATGTGGCTATCAAGAACCCCACGACAAGGCGACTTTGGAGATTCAGCTTAAAAAGTTTACCTACGAACCTGTCGATAATTTTCATGGTGTATTTCATGTCTGCAAAATAGTAAATTTGCTTGGATTATATCACGATGGGAATATTTTAATCAATCGGTCTTTGGTAAAACTGAAGATAGGGTATAAAGCCTGCGGTACAGCTCTATATTATTGGAGCACCCCGCCCATAGGGCGGGGTTTCCCGGCCGTCGGGTTCAGCCGATGAGTTTGTTAACCCTGGCGAGGAGTTCCGCAACAGGGATTGGCTTTGCTACGTAATCATCGGCCTGTAAATATTCTCCATCCGTCTCCGGAGAAAACTTGAATCCTGTTTTTTCCGTAACTGCGGTGAGCATCATTATGGGGATCTTTTTGCACTCTTCATCGTGCTTCAGATTGTAGCAGAAGTCGAACCCATCTGTATGTTTATCCATCATCACATCTAAGATGATGAGGTTCGGTCTCTTTTTTTCCACAGCTTTACGCCCGTCATCGATGTTGAGTAAATGATCCACCGCGTAGCCGTTACTTTCCAGCACGATCTTCAGCGCCTCGCCGTAGTCTTTATCATCGTCAATGATGAATATCTTTTTTTTCTCAGACATGGGGACCTCCGAAATTTTATTTTGCAGCAATTTCTTTTACGACTTCAAGGGTTCCGATATGGACAGGGCAATAGTCGGAGCAACGACCACAACCCACGCAACCGCACAGACTCTCCTGGATATCGGTCTTATTGTAGTAAAGGAGCTTGTGTTCATGCCGTCTTTTCAGCCTTGATGCCTGGGTAGATCTGGGGTTGTGGCCGGAAGCCTCGCGGGTAAATCCGCCATAGAGGCATGCATCCCACGTTCTGGCTCTCACACCACGGCCCGGTGCTGTCTCGTGGTCATAGACATTAAAGCACGTGCATGTAGGACAAACAAAAGCGCAGCCGCCACAAACTATACACTTCCGGCCGAAGCGCTCCCAGACTTTCTCATCTGCTGTGCCGTCTTCGAGCCTGTTCATGGCTTCGTTGACCTCATCGACGAGCGGTATGCTCTGGACGGCTTTTTTCTTGAAAGCCTCTATTTTCTCCCTGGCGATGGTATCATCCACATCGATAAACTGACCTGATGACAGTAAATCTTTGCCTTGCTGACTGCCTGCCTCTATCATGAAAACATCATCCATGTCGTAGAACAGTAAATCAAAGCCTTTCTCTGCAACCGGGCCGCTGAATGTTGTGGTGCAGAAACAGGTCTCATTCTGTGGCCCGGGACATGCCATTACAGCAGTTATGGCCGTATCTTTTTTCGCGCTGTAGTAGATATCCTTGCGATCACGGGTCATAAAGCTCACACACTGAAGCAACCCCATCATGTCGCAGGACCGTATCCCGAACAGGATTGTATTGTTTGCCGATACAATCTCACGGAATTCATTATTTACCACTTGAAAGATCACCTCGTTATGGGGAAAGAAAACCGACTTCGGAGGGAGCGGCGGCTTCTTGTAGTCAAGGGTAAATGAATCCTCCTGAAAGGTATCGAATATACAATCTCCCTGGGTTGTTCTCGTTGGGACCAGTACCTGATATTGTTTTGTCCACAACCTGAGCAGATCCTTGACGTTTTCTTTCGCTATTGTCTTCATACGCATCTCCTGACTTTGACTGCACACCCCTTGTATTCAGGTATCTTCGCAACAGGGTCATGTGCCGGGTTCGTGAGCAGGTTTACAGGTGCTTCGTAAAAGTGGAATGTGGAGAATACAACCCGTCTTGGCACCCTCGTGGTAACCTCTGCTTTGGCCTTTATCGAACCCCGTCGCGATGTAAGTTCCACCATATCATTACTCCTTATGCCGAGCCTTTTCGCATCATCGGGATTGATCTCAATGAGCGGTTCGGGAGCTTCCCTTTCCAGTATGCTTACGCGCCGGGTCATGGTGCCGGTATGGAAGTGGTAGGCGATACGTCCCGTGGTAAGCACAAAGTCGTATTCCTCGTCAGGCTCCTCAGCAAGGGGTTTGAAATCACAGGGCAGGAACGTTCCCAGTCCCTTGGAGAACCTATCCCTGTGCAAATACGGTGTGCCCGGATGTTCTTCATTGGGGCAGGGCCACTGAATACCATGGCATTTTTCAAGCCTCTGGTAGGTAATGCCCGCATATGATGGAGTCAGGGCATTGATTTCCTTCATGATATCGGCGGGCGAACGGTAATTCATGGCGTAACCTGCTAACCTGCTTACTTCGCACACGATCTCCCAGTCGGGCCTGGCAAGCCCCGGTGGTGATAGTGCTTTTTTCGAGAGCTGGACCCTTCTCTCTGTATTGGAGTAGGTCCCTTCCCTTTCGGCAAATGATGCGGCGGGAAGCACCACGTCCGCCCTGGATGCGGTTTCAGAGAGAAAGATATCCTGCACCACGAGAAATTCAAGATTGGAGAGGGCATGCTCAATGTGTGAAGTGTCGGGGTCACTCACCATGGGGTTTTCTCCCATGATATAGAGGGCTTTGATGTCTCCTGTCCGCGCAGCTATTATCATGTCTGTGATGGTCAGGCCGGCTTTGTCATCAAGTCCCTGGACACCCCATGCATCCTCGAACTTTTTCTTAATTGCGGGATCAGTAACCGGCTGATAGCCGCTGTATACGTTGGGCAGCGCCCCCATATCGCATGCGCCCTGTACATTGTTCTGCCCCCTCAGCGGATTGACTCCCGTGGATGGTCTTCCAATGTGTCCTGTGAGCATGGCCAAATTTGCACAGGTTTTCACATTATCGGTACCCGTTGTATGCTGGGTTATGCCCATGCAATACACGATCATGGCCTTATCTGCTGTAGCGTATATTCGAGCCGCCGTTTCCAGGTCGTGGGCAGGAACACCGGATATCTTTTCCACTACCCGTGGGGTATAGCGGCTAACCACGGATTTCAGTTGATCAAAACCCTCTGTTCTTGTTTCGACAAACTCCTTATCGTAAAGTTCTTCTTCGATGATGATGTTCATCATACCGTTTAATACGGCCACATCGGTGCCGATATTTTGCCTCAGATGCAAATCGGCAAACTGGGCAAGCTGTATCTCCCTCGGATCAATGAGAAGAAGCTTTGCCCCCCTCTCTTTCGCATTGATTATGCGTGATCCTATCAACGGGTGCTGCGCCGTTGTGTTTGAGCCTGTAACAAGGAACAGATCGGCATCATCAAATTCATTGATGGAATTTGTCATTGCCCCGGATCCAAATGTAGCGGCCAGACCGACCACCGTTGCGCTGTGTCAGAGCCGGGCGCAGTGGTCTACATTGTTGGTGCCGAATACTGCCCGCGCCATCTTCATGAAAAGGTAGTTCTCTTCATTGGTTACTTTTGCGGAACTGAGAAAGGCTAAAGCACGGGGACCATATCGTAACTTTATATCCGTCAATCTCTCAGCGACGATCCTCAATGCCTCGTCCCATGTGCTTTCAACAAGAGTTCCTTGTTTCCTTACCAGCGGCACGGTGAGCCTGTCGGGTGAGTGGATGAACTCATAAGCATTCCAGCCCTTCGCGCAGAGCATCCCCTTATTGACCGGGTTTGAGGGGCTTGGCTCTATACCTACCACCCTTTCGTTTTCTGATACCAGAGTGAAGCCGCATCCGCACCCGCAGAAAGGACATACTGTCGGTGTTCTGGTCATTAAATTGCCTCCTGTATACTTTCGATTTCGGTATAGGGAAAGACGGGACCATCCATACAGCAGTATTTGTCACCGATGGCGCAGTGGCCGCATTTCCCGACGCCGCATTTCATCATCCTTTCTAAAGACATATGGATGTGATCTTTAGAAAATCCCAGACTTAAGAGTTTTTGCAGAACAAAACGGTACATGATCGGGGGACCGCACATAACGGCATACGTGTCTTTCGGAGACAGGGCAGCCCTATCGAACAGTCCCGTCACAACACCCACATACTGCTTCCAGATTCCCTCTTCATCTTTGTCCACACTATAGAGGTACTTAATGTCATCCCTGTCATAAAAGCTTAACAGTTCATACTTGAACAGAACGTTATCAGGGTTGTTCGTTCCATACATCAGGATGATTTCATCGAAATCATCCCTTTTATCAAGGGAATAGAGAAGAAGGGAGCGAAGAGGGGCAAGTCCGAGACCGCCTGCAATGAGCAGAAGCTTGTGACCCTTTAGTTCCTCCACGGGAAAGCCCCTGCCATAAGGGCCGCGAATGTGGAACGTAGACCCTTTTCCCATTTCGAAAAGTGCATTGGTCACTTTTCCGGAGCGCCGAACACATATCTCCAGGGTATCAAGCCTTGTGGATGGCGATGATATACTGATGGGAGCCTCTCCCTTTCCAAAGATAGAGACTTCAATAAACTGTCCCGGTCGATGGCCGAAACTCTCCCATGTTGTTCCGTCCTCAAGCTTCAACTGGAATAACCTGTGATCATTTATTTGAGGTAATGTCCTCACAATGGACACAGGTCGAAGTTCATATATGTTAGCGGTATTACCACCCATAGCCTTACCTCCTCGTCCCGAAAGTTTAGGTCTTTTTTCTAAAGACCGGCGCTCAGATAGGCAATGTATCGCAATTTTAATACCAAAATCATAAATAATTGATATTATATACTATTTAAGTTTGCAGGCATTGCATCACCCATGGTGACGGGGTAAAACACCCCGTCCGCGGGGAGATATCGCCCCGGAAGTCTTCTTGTATTTATTTTGGTTTCACCCTGCAGCTATTTATATATTTTATTGCCGGAGTAATAATTCGGCACCCCGATACAGCTCTTTTATAATCATCAGCTCTAGCCCCCCCATTAGGCGTCCGGTATTTCTGTTAAGAAAAAGGTTGCTATGCCAAGCTTTATAGTATAGATACCAGCCACCTGAAACCACAGGGACCCTCCTTGTGGTTTTATTTTTTTTTGAAAAGGAGTCAGATCAAAGCATGATAAGTGCATCAAACATAACCCTCGCCTACGGCAAGAGGATTCTCTTTAAAGACGTCAACATCCAGTTTACTTCGGGAAACTGCTACGGTCTCATCGGCGCCAACGGCACGGGGAAATCTACCTTTCTCAAGATTCTCTCCGGTGATGTTGAGCCGGACAAGGGTGAAATCGCTATCGGCCGCAGAGAGAGGCTGGCGGTATTACGGCAGGACCAGTTCGCATTCGATGAGGAGACGGTTTTCACCACCGTCATCATGGGTCACGCCACGCTCTATAAAGTGATGGCCGAACGGGAGGCGATCTACGCCAAGGCAGATTTTTCGGATGAAGACGGCATTCGCTCCGCAGAGCTGGAGTCTGATTTTGCCGAAATGAATGGCTACGAAGCCGAAGCCGAGGCGGCAGTGCTTTTAAACGGCATCGGGATACCGGAAGAGCTGCGTAGCAGAAAGATGAAGGAACTGGAGGGTGGTGACAAGGTACGGGTGCTTCTGGCCCAGGCGCTTTTCGGTAATCCGGATGTACTGCTCCTCGATGAACCCACCAACCATCTCGACCTGAAGTCTATCGCCTGGCTGGAAGAATTTCTGAGCCGCTTCCAGAACACGGTGATTGTTGTTTCTCATGACCGACACTTTCTGAATCAGGTTTGCACACATATTGCGGATATCGACTTTGGCAAGATCAAGGTCTACGTGGGAAACTACGACTTCTGGTATCAGGCCAGCCATCTCCACCTGAGGCAGAAGCAGGAGGAGAACCGGAAGGCAACCGACAAGGCCGACGAGCTCAAAGAGTTCATCCGGCGCTTCAGCTCCAACGCCTCCAAGGCGAAGCAGGCCACGTCACGGAAAAGGCTACTGGAGAAGCTTACCCTGGAAGACATACCCATATCTTCAAGGAAATACCCTTATGTCGTCTTCAAGCCCGAAAGACCCTGTGGCGATATCATCCTGGAGATAAAGGGGCTTTCCAAGTCTATCGACGGGCTACCCGTCTTGACTGACATCAATCTGAACGTCCGCAAGGGTGATAATATCGCCTTTGTCGGTGTCAACAGCCAGGCCAAGACGACCCTTTTCCAGATCCTGGCCGGAGAGCTTATGCCGGACAGCGGGAGCTTCCGATGGGGAGTAACGATAACCCCCGCCTATTTTCCGAAGGACAGCAATACCTACTTTGACAATGACTTGAATCTGGTCGAGTGGCTCTGCCAGTATTCACCCCCTGCCGAGGGAGAGAGCTTTGCCAGGGGATTTCTCGGCAGGATGCTTTTTTCCGGAGAAGAGGCGCTGAAAAAGACGCGTGTCCTTTCCGGGGGCGAGCGGGTCCGCTGCATGCTCTCCAGAATGATGCTTACCGGCGCCAACGCCCTCATCATGGATGAACCTACCAATCATCTGGACCTCGAATCGATTACCGCCCTGAACAACGGTCTCGTCGCCTTCACGGAGGTGGTGCTCTTCAGCTCCCACGACCGTGAATTTGTCTCCACTGTGGCAAATCGGATCGTGGAAATTACGCCGGGCGGGATTATCGACAGGATAATGGGATTTGAAGAATACCTGGAAGATCAAGAGATTGCACGGGTACGGGATGAGCTTTTCCAGGGCCGCCATGTCGCTGCTCTCTGATTTAAAAATCTTCTGCCGATAAATATTTTCTTTCCAGAAGCTATACGTATGTAGCGCTCGCAAAAATTCGAGGGTTTGGTCTTAGAACCCCTACGGAGCCCCCAACATTACTGATTATCTCTAACACGACAGCAAACCACAACGAAAAAAGACCCGTTCCAATATTCATGGAAACGGGTCTTTTTGAGAAACTCGCTTTAACAGGTTTCTGCGGTTCTATTTCTTTTTTTTAGCTGGGGCCTTTGCTTTCGGTGCAGCCTTGACAGGCTTCGCTTTCAGATCCTTGAGCGCTTTCCCTGGTGCGAATTTGCCGTTGGTCTTGGCAGCTATCTTAAGTTCTTTGCCGGTCTGAGGATTCCGGCCTATACGGGCGGCACGGGTTACCGCACTGAACGTACCAAAACCGATCAGAGTGACCTTGTCGCCAGCCTTGAGAGCAGCCGTGGTTGCAGCGATGAAGCTGTTGAGTGCCTTCTCAGCTTGAACCTTTGTCAGTTCTGCTCCTTCTGCAATCTTCGCTACGAGTTCTGCTTTTGTCATAATTCCTCCTAAAATTTGATTTGTCTATATATACAGCAAATTAGCCCAGTGTCTACAATAAAATCTTCAATAGGAAGAAATACGCATTAAACGGATGAACCTTTTTTCTATTTTATAATTTGTATCTTTCGATTAAGATATTTGCGTGCATCTTGAAATTTTAGTGTCGTGCCGGGGAGATTGGTCTTGTTTTTTTCAGAAAATATAATGAAGGACGCGATGGCTTATGAGGTCCCCTTACGGGTCGGATGCTTCATTGCCATTTTCATCAGCATGTCCATTTTTGAGTTGTTCTCGCCGCGCCGTGTTCTGACGAGTTCAAAGTCACTCCGGTGGTTCAATAACCTGTCTATCCATGCTTTAAATTCCATTGTGGTCAGAGGTATCTTTCCCTTAATCCCTTTATCTATGGCGGTTCTCGCCGCTGAAAACGGTTGGGGGCTGCTGAACTACTCCATTCTGCCTAAGTGGCAGGCGATTATTATCAGTGTCATCGCCCTCGATTTCATTATTTACCTCCAGCATGTTGTATTTCACGCTGTTCCCCTATTCTGGCGTTTGCATATGGTACACCACACCGACCTGGATATCGACCTGACGTCAGGGATACGCTTCCACCCTGTGGAAATAATCCTTTCTATGATCATCAAGCTGGCGGTCGTTGCCATTTTAGGAGCCCCGCCTCTCGCTGTTTTGATTTTCGAGGTGGTTCTGAACGGCGCCTCCCTGTTCAGTCACAGCAATATTTATATCCCTGAGGGTGTTGACCGTGTTCTCCGGTTGTTCCTCGTGACTCCCGATATGCACCGCGTCCATCACTCCGTCATCATACGCGAAACAAATACCAATTTTGGCTTCAACCTCCCCTGGTGGGACCGTCTTCTTGGAACCTATCAGGAAGAGCCATCGGAAGGGCATGACAAAATGACAATCGGTCTGGGTTATTTCAGGGATGTGAAACGATTGTCCCTGTGGTGGCTTCTGATCATGCCTCTTACGAGAAAAAAGATCGGGAATCTCATCAATCCGGAAAAGGTGGAGAAAAAGTTATAAGAGGAAGAACATGATTTCGATGACAGAAGACAGATGCCTCGTTATGTTTGTTAAATTCCCGGACCGCGGGGAGGTTAAATCCAGAATCAGCCGAGGTTTGGGTGAAGAGATCGCGACTGATCTTTACCGCTGCTTCATAGAAGATTTACTGGAGAAGCTTGCTCAAGGGGCCTACCGGTTCCGAATGGCCTTCCATCCCGAAGGGAAAGAACACGAGATCAGGGAAATGTTCGGGGGCGGGTTTTCCTATATGCCGCAGGAGGGAAAGGATCTGGGTGAAAGGATGAAGCATGCCTTTATCCGATGCTTTTCAGAAGGGTTTTGCTCCGTTGTTGTCATCGGGAGTGACAGCCCCGATCTGCCGGCACAGATTATCAAAAAGTCTTTTCTCGCCCTGGAAGATCACGATGCCGTAATCGGCCCTTCTGCTGATGGGGGTTATTACCTGATCGGATTCACAAGGGAAGCATTCAATCCGGATGTTTTTACCGGTCTTGCGTGGGGTGCAGAGACAATTTATCAAGAGACTATGGACATTTTACATAAAGCCGGAGCCCTGGCACATATACTGCCGGTATGGCAGGATGTCGACAGACCCGAGGATATAACGATTCTCATCAAAAACAGCAAAAAAACAGGATTCGCCGGCTCCAAAACGATTGCATATCTGCGGGACAGGGGGCTTGCATAATACCTCATGATTCCAAAATTTTCTTTCATCATCCCTGTCTTGAACGAAGGAGCGATCATCACCCGGACGATTGAGCATATTTGGTGTTTGCATGCATCCGGCGGCGCTGAGATAATTATCGTTGATGGAGACCCCGAGGGGAAAACAATCGATGTTGCCCGTCATATGGGTGTCAAAGTGGCCATCTCCGAGAAAGGGCGGGGAAACCAGATGAACCGGGGGGCAGCTCTCGCTGCCGGAGAAATCCTCATTTTCCTGCATGTGGACACCACTCTCCCCCCTGATGCCCTGGAACTCATAGAAGCCACAATGCGGGATACATCATGTACGGCAGGCGCCTTTGATCTGGCTATCGATTCAGAAAAACCTGTATTTAGATTAATTGAGAGGGCCGCTTCTCTCCGTTCCCGTGTAACACGCATCCCCTACGGAGATCAGGCTATCTTCATGAGAAGAACCGACTTCAGGGATCTGGACGGTTATAAAAATATCCCCATCATGGAAGACGTCGAAATCATGCAAAGAATCAAGAAAAGGGGAGGGAAAATTTGTATCATCGACAGAGCGGTCCGCACATCTTCACGGCGCTGGGAAAGAGAGGGAATCATTTACACAACCCTCCGGAACTGGCTGCTGCTGACATTATACCTGTCGGGGGTTAAACCGGAAAAACTGGTCCGATTTTACCAATAGGGGAGAAACGGGTTGGCTCATTCCGGCTATCGTAACCATCCGAACCACCGGGTCAATCGTAACGAGATATAACCCAAAGTTGTGAACAGGATAAAAAGAAGGCGTATCCTAATAAGTGTAGTTTAACTTAAAGCCCCCTTGGCAAGAGGGGAGAAAGAAGGATACGCCCATGGAGGATAATGAACGAGATTATCTGGAAAAGCAAGTTAAAGAGGAATCAAAAAGCGCATTGGAATTGATTATTCGGGAAGGCGCCTGTCGGATGTTGCAGGCGGCCATAGAGAATGAGATAGGTGAGTACATTGAGCGTTTCAAGGATGCAAAAGATATTCGTGGTCGGCGCTTGGTTGTAAGGAACGGGTCATTACCGGGAAGAGAGATTGTGACTGGAATTGGGCTATTGGAAGTGAAACAGCCCCGCATTCACGACAAGAGAGAAGGCGAGGCTTTTACCAGCACTATTTTGCCGAGATATATGAGAAGAGTTCCATCAATAGACTCTTTAATACCGGCACTCTATCTTAAGGGGATCTCCACTGGAGATTTCAGCGAGGCATTGGAATCCATATTAGGGAAGAACGCAACGGGGCTTTCTGCCACAAATATTGTTCGATTAAAGAAGCTCTGGGGACAAGATTATGAAAACTGGGCGGGGCGGGATCTTGCCCATAAGCGATACGTTTATTTCTGGGCAGACGGCATTTATTTCAATGTTCGTTTGGGAGATGTGGAGAACAAGCGGCAATGCATCTTGGTCATTATGGGGACATTGGAAGACGGGAAGAAAGAACTTGTTTCCATTCTTGACGGATACCGGGAGAGCAAACAGGCTTGGCAGGAGATGCTGCGCGATCTCAAGCAAAGGGGGCTTAAAGAATGTCCTAAGTTGGCGGTTGGTGACGGCGGCTTGGGATTCTGGGCAGCCCTTCGGGAGGATTTTCCGGAAACGATAGAGCAGCGTTGCTGGGTTCATAAGACTGCCAATGTCCTGGATAAAATGCCAAAGAGCGTTCAACCGAGAGCCAAGGTTCATATCTGCGACATGTATATGGCTCCGACCAGGGATGAAGCCTTTAGAGCCTATGATTATTTCTTATCTCAATATCAGGCAAAATATGAAAAAGCCTGCGAGTGTTTAAGAAAAGACAAAGAAAGCCTTTTTGCTTTTTATGATTTCCCGGCAGAGCACTGGCGTCATATCCGATCTACAAATCCTATAGAATCAACCTTTGCCACTGTGAGGCTTCGCACAAAACGGACAAAAGGTTGTGGCTCAAGATTGGCAACACTTACCATGGTTTTCAAATTGGCCATGGAAGCAGAAAAGACTTGGCAGAGAATCAGGGGGCAGAACCTTATCTGCAAGGTCATTGAAGGAATCAGATTTGTTGATGGTGTAATAATGAAACAGGCTGCTTGAATTTGAAAAGGGTTAGGATACGTTGAAAAATATCTCATCCACAACTATTGACAATATCCCTCGTTGGTTGTTGACATATGTTGATTGAATAATTATACTAAATACCAACACGCGATGTGCTCCCCTTGTTTTTTCTCGATTATGATGTGAGCGGAGTTGTCTGGAGGCAAAAAGATATATTCTAATGCAGCAATGAACAAGGAGGTTTGATTATGTTCAAGGAATTAATGACAATGCCTCATGTGGTACTCGGCGTATTCGGGATTCTCGCTGCTATCTGGGTTGTCGTGGAAGCGGCAAACAGTAGCGAGGCGAATCAGCACAGATTGAAACTGGCCAGTATCGGTACAACGCTATTCATGTGGCTTGCCTATCTGATGGGCGGCTGGTGGTATATCGTCTATTACGGAGCTGCCGAAAGTAGCAGCGATAAATCGATCATCCTGGCCGGTCCATGGAAATGGTCTCACTCGTTTTTCATGGAGGCGAAGGAGCATATTTTCTTCATGATAATCCTTTTGAGCATCCTGCTTCCCATCGTCACTTTCCGCAACCAGATTTTCAAAGACAAGAAAATCAGGAATTTGACCATCGTGATCGCATTGACGATCGTTGTTCTGGGACTGGGAATGGAAGGTTTCGGTGCAATGATCAGCAAAGGGGTCAAAATGAGCCTGATGGGAGGGAAATAACATGGAAAAGCGATCTGAGAATCAAGCATGGGACAAGTTGTCCGTCGGGTTTGGGGTATCGTTTCTGATCGCAAGCATTTTCAACGCCCTGCTGATCGTTGCCAAAGAAACCTATGCCCCTTTGAAGGCCTGGATGAAATCCCTTTTCGGCCATCACTGGACGACCCACGGGATTTTTGTCATCGTCCTGTTTATCGTTCTGGGATATATTTTTTCCAAAGCCGACCTGGACAAGAAGATCGATGCGGACAAAACCTCCGGCATGGTCATTGCCGGAACGGTGTTGGGGGGATTGATCATTGTAGGATTCTTCTTCAATCATCTTTTTGAATAACCGGTTTCGTCTGAAGATTTTACGGGCGACAGAGCGACGAGTTTCTAATGGTGAATAAGGACGGATTTTATTCTTGAGATAGTTTGTTTGAATCAAGTAGACCGGTTTTCCCCGATACTAGATGTAGGGGTTTGTTTTCTGTGTTAATCTCCTTTTTCTGATGAATATTCCGCATTCCTATCATAAATATCGAACAAATAACTCAATGATTACGTATAGAAATCATTTGCCTTCGTCGAGGTTGACGATTTGTGGATAACAGGAAGGACTGAAGTCCTCGATAGTGCTGCAGACCCCGCAGTACCGCACCTTCTGCTCTCCCCTGTTCGGTATGTGCGAGCACATGGTGGCCAGCCATTCAATTGCATCAAAGATCTTCTTGCCTTTCCGATCTGTCGCTGTATAGACTTCTTTTTTCAATTTGCTTTATCAGGCCGTTAAAAATTATATTATGAAGCGGAAGGAAAATATACCAGTATGACATTCCTGCTAACGTATCCGTATCATAATATGCCGTGATCGACAGCTTGTTTTTACCGTCATCCTGAGGCATTATCATGAATTCAAGCCATCCCCTTCCAGGCAGTTTCATTTCCGCCCGGAGCAAAAGTCTCTGGTTTTTCCTGATATCTTCAACACGCCAGAAATCTATGACATCATTTATTTTCAGATTTACGTCGCTGCGTCGCCCCCGCTGTGAACCGACTCCCAGGAGCAACCTGTCGACCATCCCTCTGAGCCACCACATCCAGTTGCCTTGGAACCAGCCTTCCTTACCTCCAACCCTGCACAAAGATTCAAACAGCGCTGATGCGCTTTTTTCTGTGATGATCGAATACGATGCAGTGTAATAGGGAAGTTTCCCCAGTTCATGGAGTTTCAGGGCAAGGCTGTGGTTCTTTGGATATGCATCGGACCATCTTGTGTATACTTTGTCCTGTTCTTCCCTCAGCAGCGCCCGCTCTACCGCCTCCCTGTAGGTTAAGGTTTCAAAGGGGATAATTTCCCTGATAGAATCATTTTGACAGATTACTTCATTTTTTAATCCTTCAATGAGAGAATGGATGATCGGGGCAGGAACAGGGGTAATCAGGCTTGCAATATATGAGTAGAAGCGCAGGTTGGAAAACGGGAGACTGGCAAATGTCCGTTTTTTACCCATAACCATGGCAAACAGTTCCAGCATCTGCCGGTAGGTTAAGATATTTTTCCCCCCGATGTCGAATGATTTACCCGATGTTGCCGGCGTCTCCAGGCATCCTACCAGGTATTTTATAACATCGCGGATGGCAATCGGCTGACACCGGGTGTTGGTCCACCTGGGCACATTAATGACGGGAATCTTTTTTACGATGTGCTTGATAATTTCATAGGAGGCGCTTCCCGATCCAATGATGATTGCAGCCCTGAGGACGGTGACAGGAACAGTCCCTTTTTTGAGTTCTTCCGCCACCTGGATCCTGCTGTGCAGGTGGTCGGACAGGTTAGTGGTAATGTCTCCCAGCCCTCCGAGATAGATGATTCGTTGTACGTTGTTTTCCTCGGCAACCCGCATGAAATTATGTGCGGCATGGTTGTCAGCATCATGAAAACCCTGCGGTCCAAGGAGCAGAGAATGTATCAGATAAAAGGCCGTGTGTATGCCATTGAGTGCAGTTCCCAGAGTTTCATATTTAAGAGCATCGGCAATGACCACCTCGGCGTCCGGCCAGAGGTTTTGGTACTGAACGGCATTATCTCGCACCATCATCCGCACCTGATAGCCCCGTGCACGCAGTTCATGGATGAGCCTCCCCCCTATGTATCCGGAGGCGCCGGTTACCAGAATTTTTACATTTCCCGACAGCGGCCTGGTGGGAAGATCCGTACAAAAGAGGTCTTTCTGATCAGGGGAAAAGGACTGTTCCATATATGGTTCCATTTAATGGTTTTTCCCTTGTTGTTGTTTTTGAGCCGAGTAGACCGGTTTCTCCAGATACAATGGGTTAAGGTTTGTTTTCTCTATTGCCGCCTGGTTTCTCGGAGGTACGTCACGATTTGAACCATGTATCGGTTGGCCCACAGCCCCCAAAGAACAGGTCATTCATATCATAATCATTGAGAAAATAATATCAATGATTACGTAATGAAGTCCTGCATATTCATCAAAGTCGACGGTTTGTGGATTTCAGGAAGCACTGTAGGCTCTGATAATGTTACAGAATCTTTAGCACCACACCATCTGCTCATCCATGTTCGGTATGTGAGAACACATGGCGGCCAGCGACTCCAGGGCATACCCCGTACTTAATACGAGGGTGCCCAAGATTCTGCATCAGTCCGGCCAGTTTATTGAAAGCCCGGGCCATATAAATCCGTCAAGAATCGTCGGGGTCATTGCGAAGAGTATCCCACAATGTGCAAGGGTGCGTCGTAGAGTCTCTTTTTGTCAATACGCTGTAGATGCGGCAATTTTATCTCATCACAGGCATAGTCATATTTGGTGTATGTCAGGAAATAAAGACTCGTGAGATGGCGCCTATCACGACAAAAATAATGATCGCTGCGATGATTACGGCAACCGTGTACCCTATGGATTTTTCTTTTGGAGATTTCATGAGAACAGGTAACCCTACATAAAGGAGATATAGACCATATAACCCCAAAATACCGAGGATCCCAAAGACAGGGATGAGCGCGAAAATACCGACCAACCAACCCGGTGTATAAGAATACGTGGCCAGCTTGAAGGCCTGGTCGATATTTTTCTCCCCTGAAAAGGTAGGGGCAAGGGCATCGATAATGAAGGCGAGGACATATACACCACCAAGGGTGAGACCGTACTGAACGATCGCATGCAGAATACCTGTTGTTATCGGTACCCTGTAGGTTCCTCCAACAGGCAAGCTCACGCCCACAAGAGACAGACCTATAAAAGCGGCAACCGGTCCGATGGCTGCCAATAAAATAATATAGTTTGTATATAGCTCGGCAATAGGTGTCGTTTCCCCCGCAATGGTCTGCCATTCCTCTTGTGGCCTAAGCAAAATTCCTTTGATACGTTCAGTGATATTCATGTTTTCCCCTCCTAGGTATTTGTTAATAAAATCCAAGAAGAACTTCCTCTTTGCTTGGGGCAGTATAAGTAGAACAGACTTTTATGTCAATGAGATATTGGCTGACCATCAGATACTGTTTGCCATCTGAAATCAGCAACTTTTCATGACTCTGCCGAATTGTGGATAACAGAAGTACGCATGAACCGGATGAACCTTATTTTATTGTTTTTCCTGAAGCTTTTTGCGGGCAATCCTGACGAGGACGCCCACAAGGACAACCGCGGAAACAAAGACACCGATAAGCGCCCAGGGGACTCTTCCCTGACGCAATCCGCTGATCACTGCGTCCGTTCCGACGACATACAGGAGTGTTCCCGGCAGCATGCACAGCCATGACCAGAAGATGTACGTCCCGAGGCGGACTCGTGTCAACCCGAACCCGTAATTGAGGAGGTTGAAGGGGAAAAGAGGAACGAGACGGGTGAGGGCTACAATGATTGCCCCGTGTTCCTCTGTCATACGGTCGAGTTTTTGAAACTTCTTATTTTTCGAGAGCCACTCGGTCACGATATTCCTGGCCAGATAGCGGGCGATAAGGAAAGCCAGAGTGGCCCCGATGGTTGATGCAATACTGACCCAGAGTACACCGAAAACCGACCCGAAAAGGGCGCCGGCAGCGACGGTAATGGCCGAACCGGGAATAGCGGCGACCGTAGCGACTATGTAAAGCGTAATGAAAGCCACGGGCCCCCAGTAACCAAGGGAGACAATCCAATCCCTTATGTCTCCGAGTTTCTCACCGATTCCCCATATCCTAACCAAAATTAAGACCACAGCGACGGCCAGGATAATTATTCCTTTTTTCCAATGAGGCGACATTCGAAAGCTCCGGGATCAGCCTTTTGACTGAGGATTTTTTGTCCGATACATCCACGCTTCTATTCAGACTGTTTCCTGAAGTTATTTCCTATACTCCAGGCCTTACCTGCATTTTCACCGACCCTCCAGTAATTATTGTCAGGCATGGTTAAAGTAAAGGGATTCATTTTTTTGATGTCAGGTTTGCCGTCGGTCAGATAACGCCCTTCGGTATATGTCTCGATGATTTCGCCGATGAACAGGGTATTTGAAGGCAGATCTACAGCATTAAATAGTTTGCACTCCATGCAGAGGGGACATTCTCGTATCATGGGGGCAGCGGGTAGATTACCGTAAAAAACATCAAACAATTTCGATTTGTCGACTTTTTCTCCGGAAACCAGTCCGCAATAATCCACTTTTTCTATAAGGTCGATACCCGGAATGTTCACACTGAAGGTTTTGTTTTTATGGATACCTGCATTCGTATAATGAAATTTACCCAGTGCCACGGCAATCATGGGAGGATTGAAGTTTACCCGCGACACCCAGCCTACGGCCATGAAATTAGCCCGATCATCGATAACCGTGCCGACCAGAACCATGGGCATGGGATACACGAAAGGATTGTTCCCGATTTTGACCTTATTCATGACTTACCTCCTTATTCATTTAATTGTTTTTTTTGTTAGACAGGTTCAAGCCATTCCAGCCAGCGGGAGTGGCCGCTGCAATTCGCAAGATGCCGGTGAGCTTTCACACCATCGATATATGACAGTAGTTCAAGCCGCGGATACTTATATTTATCCGACAAGTCTATTGAAATGCAACAGATATCACGTTGTGATCCGTAATCTGCTATGATGTTCGCAATACCATTGCGTGCTTCCGGTGACATCTGATTACTGACAAAGGTATGGAACAGGCAAGGAAGCGCTTCCGGGGGTACGGTCTCCATGATACCGGGCAAGAGTTCGAGGGCGTCACCCTTACACAACTCCGGGGGGCTATTCCAGGCTGTCTCTATGGCGCGATGAAGAAGCTCAAAACGGGCAGCATGTTCAGGCCAGATGAAGGCCCTAAGCCAGTTGACTGCCGATTCGTCCCGTATATCGATGGGGTTTAAGTCAATGCCGATACGTGAGGTTATCTGCGGAAATGTTTTTGAAAATGGGGGTCTATTGTCTCCGCGCAACGTACAGGTTAACTGGAGGAGCGATTCCCTTTTTCCATAGAAAAGCCCGTTTCCGTAATCATACCCGTAGTGATCCCAGAGAAGGTTAAGCCCGGCGCTGGCTCCGATCTCCACAAGAGCCAGCGGGAGCCCTTTTGCCTGTCGGGCAACAATGCCGAACGCGGGCAGGAGACATGCGCACCGCCGGACCTCATTGGTCTGTACGTGATGCGTTGTGATGAGATTCTCGATCTCATCCTGATGCTGAAAACAAAAATCGCGGAAGACAGGGTAAATATCCGTTTCGGTGGTACAAGGTTCAGGATTTATGTCGGGATACAATGCCGCAAGCGGGTGGGTTGCACCATCGAGCAACAGGTAATGAACTGCCGCCAGAAAAATCATCGGTACGGGTTTCGAAATGGCGCCTGATGCAAGCGTAAGCAGTTCCGGGTCTGTGCTGATGCCCATAGATAATTTCTCGTACAGCGGTGAAGCTCCGCGAAACTCGTGGATAGCGCTGTGGGCAAAGCTCGTTGCAATCTCTTGTAATTGTGGTTTCCCGATGGGCATTCATCAGTCTCCAGTAAACCGTTCTATTGCTTGATCAATGTCTTTGACTTAAGAATATTATCTCTTTCAAGTCCCCCTTTGTAAAGGGGGATTCAGGGGGATTTTAATTGCATTCCGTAAAATCTCCCCCCACCCCTCTTTAGAAAAGAGGGGGGCCAAAGTGCTTAAGTCAATGACATTGATTGCTTGATAACATATGATAAATACAGTATATACGTCAACCGGAATGGTGGATGAACATAAATAAAAGCATAGGAAGATATTAGGTGAGAGAACATGGCTGTGAAAGGCGATCAGGAAATTTCTTTCACGGTTGAGGAACGCATCACACCGGAATTCTTATATAAATATTGTAAACTCGATCCGAAAAATAAAAAGAACCTTCAGCGAATATTTACGCACAACGAATTGTACTTTTCTTCTCCACGGCAATTCAACGATCCTTTCGATTGCCGGGTTCAGGCATCCTTCGATGCGACTGATGACGATTGGGAGGATTACCTGAACGGCATGCTGAAAGACAGACATCCGGAATGGGATTATGAAGAGCGGCAAGCTTTTGTCAGTCAGCTAATCAGGGGCGGGTGGCGGGAAGATCCCGGGACAAAACAAAAAATAGTAAATGACGTCCAGGACGCAGTCAATAAGATCGGGGTATTTTGCCTTTCGGAAGTTCGGGATAATATACTCATGTGGTCTCATTATGCTGACGGTCACAGAGGTTTTTGCCTCCAATTTCACATTAAACCAGCGTTTTATCCTTTTGGAGAGTTGCTGTTTAAAGTAGAGTATCCATCATTATATCCACAGATAAACATCGTGAGAAATCGTGAAGATCAGACGCGAACGGTTCTTTGGACCAAGTCGGATTTTTGGAAGTATGAGAAAGAGTGGCGAATCCTGGACCCTGACAAAGGGCCGGGGAAACACATCTTTCCGGCGGAAATGCTGACAGGTGTACTATTCGGTTGCGGGATGCCGCATGAAGACAGGCAATTGATCAGGGAATGGGCGAAAGGCAGAAAAGTTCCTCTGAAGTTATATCAAACAACGAAGAAAGAAAAAGAATTCGGGTTAGAGATAATAAAAACGATCGGGTAAGGCAGAGGTAACACGGAAGGGAAAATATACATCGCGCTCATTTAAACAAGTATCACCCTCACCCCAACCCTTGTATGTTAGAGTTATCCACAACAAAGAGAGCGTACATGCCAATAGATTTTCTTATTCTCGTGGCATGTACGGGCTCTTTGCTGTGGGTAACTCGGCAAGTAAAAAACATAATGTAAGATCATCGGTTCCTTGTTAT
>JAPLJS010000057.1 GCA_026388545.1 Deltaproteobacteria bacterium | reverse complement strand
TAGTGTGCAAAATCAATCACTTCAAATATGGGAGCGGCTGCTCCCTGACGCCAGTAGAGTAGAGAGCTGGCGTAGTAGCCGAATGGTTCTATTTCCAGCTCCCCCTCATCAAACCGTACGTTCGGTTTTCCCGAATACGGCTTTCCAATCATCTTCTTCCAAAGGCATTCGCTTTCGCTTGGCCTTCTGGCATAGCTTCCACCTGAGTTCTCGGAATATTTGGAGTTTATAGCGTTACCGCAATCTCCTTTCCTTCGCTCCTTCAGAAGCATGATGAAGGTATTGCCCCTTTCCTCTCCCAAAGTTATGTTGTCTTTGGGATGCAAGCGGTACTATGGGCAACTCCGACTCCCTTGCCGACCCAGTGAAATTTCGTTTCCTTATATCCACCAGTTGCCGCTCTCGCAACATCGACAAGGGTCTCCCGTGTTCATTGTCGTATGGCTGCCCCTGCGTGTCACCCCTGTTACCCCGGAAGCCCATCTATCGGTTCTGGTAGTTATCGTTAGGATAGATGCTCCGGTCTTCCCCACTGTAGGAAAGGGTCGACAACTCCATCGTGTGTTTCGAGGCTACATCTGGGTTCGCTCGCGCTGCGGCCCGCAGGTTTGCTCGACTCCCTTAAGGAGCCTTTGTCAGGAAACTTAATGCTTCAGGTTACCCTTTACACCTCCCTCAAGCTACGTGGGCGACACTACCGAATTCCCACGGTCGGACTTTAACCGACAGGTCATACGTTTTACACGGCATACCCTACAAGTCAACACTCCTCAGGTGAAAATGGGGGTGAGGCTTGCCACTTGTAACCGGTAATTAAACCATGACGGTGACAGATGATCACGTTTTAATCTTGGCGGGCGGAATCTGCTTGCCTTGATACACGCGAATGCAGCCGTAATTTTTGAAGTATTTCTTATGCGTAACCGTGATATATGGTATGCCGGATAAGGAAATAGCCGAATCCCCGGTCACGCTGATATCCGTAAGAGCGCCCGCTGTTCGAATCTTGGCCTCCGAACCGGAACGCACACCGTCCACATTGAATATGAGACTGTTGGTGACGCCAGCAAGACTGTTTGGAATATTGCCTCCTCCACCATCCGGCTGCCCGTAGCAAATATGCATCCCGGCCGAAGGGATTAGTTGAACCTGAATCAGATTCTCCCCCGGCTGTGGTGAATAGTTGGCAAGCCTTTGCGTCATGTGATCCAGGCAGATTTCAAGACCGAAGGTTATGTCGTCGATTTCGAAAATCGAGCCTCCGCCGATCCCGCTTTTGTTGACCTCGGAAACCTTACTCTTCTTCCATTCGTTTGCCTTGTTGAGTCTCCACGTTACGTCCCCCGGCTTATTTTTCCTGGCGCTGAGAATATCCCGAGACCCCTCCGTCGGCTGTACCGTCCTCCCTTTCTGCCCGTGGATCGTGATTTTTCGCTTGTCGCCAGATTTATCCCACCACTCGTTCGCGCCGAAGTAATCACCCAGAAAATCGATGGCCGAAATGTATTCCTTATAAATGATGACCTCCCGGAGGCCGCCTCCTCCTTTGAGAGTCGGACCTCCTTTCTGGACCATAGCGATATTGAAAATCTCAGTCTGCGAGGAGTTTTCATGCTTTAGATATCCTATGGCCGTCCCAAGGACGAACAGCCAATGCGAATAATTCTGCTTGGATGTCTCTTTTCTCATATTCGTCATGATTTCGGATATTTTTTCGATAGGATAAGCACCGTCGGTATTTCTGAAGAAAAACTCAGGGGCCATGAATAGCTTGAGTACGGTTTCGGATTTGCTTACCTTGCTGTTCTTGTATGCAATAGATATTGCATTTTTCATGATCGTACACCGCTTGTCAATATCCTTCGATGCACTCGTATCGCCGAGATATTTACCGGTAACGGTATCAGGAGTCGTGTCGATCTCATACGCAATGAACTGCATAATGCTATACATGATTTCTCCTTTCAATTCTTTGCTAATGTTTCCTATAATGCGTATTCTGAAAAATCATTTGCATAAATACGTTCAAAACCCCGCACTCTTCTGAGACACGGGGTTTCAATTATCAGTCCATGGTACCCTCTCGCATGGTTATAGGCTCACACGTTCTAATCACCAAAACGAGAAATCAGACGAAAAACTCTTCAGGAGGCAACAGATGGATTCTGCACGAAGGTAAAATACGCTGTCAAACATTTGTAGCTTTCAAACCGGATTCAATAAGCTGACCCGATCAGTTACCTCTCGCTTTGTATTTGTTATCAGTAAGGCTGATCTTGATCAAATATGAATAAAGCCGGTGCGTTGTACACCTACGAGTCAATTGTTTTCGGTTTAGAATTGAAGAGAAGATTACCATTTGGACTACAGCGTCCCACATTGTTTAGGAATCCGTATCACCTCACCATCTTCCCACACCTGTTGGGGATGTGGGAACACCGGTTGGCCAGCCACTCTAGGGTGGTAGATTATGCAGGAAAGATAAAAATAGCCGCCCGGAGGCGGCTATGGTCATAATATGAATTAGTTGAAATATCGGAATGGCAGGAATTTTTCGTAATTTTATTAATCGTTTTGAAAGTTTAAGCAGCTTGACTCCCGCCACTGTCCTGCTGTTGTATATACTTCATAGATACGTTTTTTAAGGAACGGCGCTATCTCTTCCTTCATTTTCTTGTAATCTTTTTCGGCTCTATTCAAACGAGCATCCCCCTTATGCTTTTTTCTTTTCTTCACCATGTCATTGTTTTCCATTTTATTATCCTTTCCTCGGAATGGCAGCAGAAAACGTATTGTTTTCGCTCTCAATACATTTCGATGCAACCCTTGATACATAATTATTCGACCTTATATATAACTCATAAGCAGCTTCCCAAAACTTACTTTGGGGGTCTACTGGCTCTATCGATAAACCGCAACAGCTAGCAGCCTCATCCCTATAAATTGGTCTACCATGTGTCTTTGTCCGTTTTGGCGTAAGGAATATTTCTATTTTCTTCTTGATCTCAACATCTTTTATACCTTTCAGCATTCCGGAAGAAAGAGATCTGATGGCAATATCTTCCGACAATGCCATTGCCGCTTTGAATTCCTTAATTTCTCGTGCATCATATTTATCCAACTGCTGCAGATAAGGTTGCAGATTTCCTTTTTCTTTTACAGCTTTTTCAAATAGATCTTCATAGCTTTCAACGACATTGAACACAGAAAATCTCTTTAGTACACCGTTTTCGCTAATACTCATTTGAGGATCAATAGGTCCTAATTCGGAACTTGATCCCATGAAAATTTTACTCGCCCCAAAACAAATCATCGTGGCGGCTGATTTTGCTTTACCTGGAACTATCGCCCAATATTCACCGGTTCCACTATAACTCCTGCAAAGATTAATTATTCTTTCTGATGATAAACCGTCCCCACCAGGTGAACTTATAAATAAGGCAAAACCTTTTGATAAATCGGTTTTTCTTAGTATGCCTTCCAGGATATCTGCGTCTGAATCATCAATCATAACCGGCATGGTAAAACTGGTAAAGAAAGTGATAACCGGTCGTTTCAATTCTTTTTCAAGACTTGAGAACAGATCCTTTCTCGTCTCATGTCCCTGACGTTCTTCGGTGAACACTTTTTGAAAAATGATTTGTTTCGGCATAATGGACTCTTCAGACTTACCGCATAGAAGTCGTTAAGGATAGCAATAGTATTATCAGATCCCATCTGAAAATAATTTCAATCACCTATTCTTCCATTTTTCCGCTACATCAACTGTGAATGATTAAATCTGGCAAGAACTTCCTCTATGTTCTCTAAGGCTATGCAAAGCATCCTCGTATGTCAAGTAAATCTTACTGACTGAAAATTTAATTTGATAAGAACTTCCTTTTTCGTGGAGGGAGTATAAGAAAAACGGCCTTATATGTCAACGTAATAATGACCATGAAATAATGACCACAAAATGTGGTGTGGGATTCTGGTGATTGAAAGAGGGTTATAATAAGGCGGCATTCTTTTGGAGCAGGAAGCATGTTTATTACCAAGAGAAACCTTGAATAATTTTCTTTGCCTCTAACTTGTGGATAACAGGAAGGCAACAATACCCATAATCTTCGTAAAAATCAATTTCCAAAATATGCATGTTTCAATCGCAATTCAGCAAAATGAGATAATTTTTTATTCAACGCTTTGTATTTGCTATCAGTAATGCTGATCTTGATAAAATATGAATAAAGCCGGTGCGTTGTACACCTACAAGTCCGTGGTTTTCGATTTCGGATTGAGGTGAAGCTTGCCGTGTGTAACCCGCATTGTTTAGAGTGGGCAAAGCCGTTGTGCAGATCACCGCAGTCGAGATAGCGATAGATTACCTGCTCGACATAGGGCTGCCAGAAACCGTACTAATGTGAAGAATGCTCATCATAGATCCTGACGAAGGTCTCAGAATAGTCTTCCACATAGCATTAATAATCGGATAACTTGGGATTCCTGGGGCGATAGACAGCGGCGTGAAGTGACACGATCTTTCTCCTTCGAGAATATCATGCCGCAATAATGTAGAACGATCGCTCTATTTACCAAAAAGCAAATCCAACAGAACAGGGTTGATGACGAACAGCTGAAAGAATATTACGCTAGATGCAAAGCCGTTGCTTTTCCGCAGGAAGAAGATTTTTTTCAAACAAACAAAAAAGTCCCCTTGATGGGGGGATGAAGAAGGCGGCAAACAGATATTGGCAGACTATACTCCAATGGCGTATATAGCAGCCATGTCCAAGGCTGTTCGGCGCTGCCGCTACTGACAGAAGAGCGCGGCGGGCGGTACGGCCCGCTCGTAGGCCCGGGACTGGTTGCCGCCGCTCGCGGCGAGCGTCTTGAGGGGCTGGTCCACGAATACCGTGGCCACGTCGACGATCCCGTCGGCGCCGGCGCGGTCGACCCTGTCGAGCTTGATCTTGGCGCCAGTGCCGGCGACCTTGAAGCCCACGGTGAAGAGGGTGCCGTCCTTCTCGAACACGTCGCGCTTGCGATAACGCAGCCGGATGGACTCCAGGACGTGGGGGCTCCCTTGGAAGCCCCTGCCGAACTCCTTGTGGAGTTGGATCTGCTCTCGCGTGGTCTCCTTGTCGACGCCGATCTTGACCTTGAGGTCCGGCAGCTGGCCGACGCGGTAGGTGGCCTCGATGAAGACGCCCACGTCCAGGGGCAAGAACCCCGCGATTGTGGAGGCGACGTACGGGTCCTCGAGGAAGTCGAGCACCTTTTGGCGCTCACCTTCCTTGATGCCGAGCGCCAAGGCGATGAGCTTGGTGTAGGGGGCGGCGAGCGCGCCGGCCTTCCACCGGGACGTGGGGACGTCGTAGTAGCCCTCGTAAAACTTGACCAGGTTGCCCACGCAGAAGGACTGCCCCACCGCAAACCCGGTGCCGCTCACAGCCTTGACGCCGCCGTCCCGCTCCTGGCCCGGGCGTAGCCCTCTGGCGAAACCTGCCAAAGGCCGGGCCCAGGTAGCGATGGCGCACACGTAGCGGATCTGGTTGAGCCGGTCGGGCTTCCAGGATGTCTTGTCCCTGAGCTTGTCCGTAGCCTCGCCCAGCCTGGTGTCCTTGGAGAGGGACTTGCCGTAGCTGAGGACGTTGAAGTTGGCGTCGAACCCGAGCGCAAGCCCCAGGGCGAAGCTGCTGTAAGTGACGACCGCGTCGTAGGTGGTGTAGACCGGCGTCACACCGACAGTTCCCAGGTTGACGCCCTGGTGGACCACGCTCTGCGATGCGGTCGTTACCATCGTCTGGAACCGGGCGAAGGCCTTCTTGTACTCGCCTGAGACCCCGAGGAAGGCGTCGGCGTTGACCCCGACGGAGGCGAGGCTGGCGCTGCCCTTGGCCTCGCCCGCCGCGTACAGCCCCGCCTTCCCCTCGGGCTTGTGCGACGAGAGGCGGAGGAAACAGCTCTTGTCGCCCGCGTGATCGTAGAGATCGAGCTTGTGGATGAACTCCCTCGCCTCGGTCTTTACCGACTGGGGGGCCGTGGGGCTGACGGCGTTCAGCCGGGCGATGATCTCCTTGTGCCCGGCGGTGGTCGTGTGCCATAGGATGCTGCCGTGCAGGTCGATCCGCTTATTGCCGAAGTAGACCACGTTCGCGTTGATGAATTCGCACGCGTCGAGCTTGAGCGTCGTCTTGGTGGAGCCCTCGCGCAGGATCACCTCCAGCTTCTTCTTGGCCGCCTCCTGGTCCGCGAAGCTCAACGGGAAGACGTCCTCGCCGTAGAAGTGATCGTAGGTGTAGCCGGCCTCGGCCTTGAAGCCGGTCTTGAAGGAGGCGGTGACGCCCACGGCCTCGTAGCCATACGCCGGGGGCTCGGGGTCCTTCGTTCCGGTCCCGCTCTTGTAGCCGTGCTCGGACTTGGACGTCGGCGCCGTGCCGCTGGAAGTGGGACTGACGCCAGCGGAGGCCTCGGCCCCGACGCTAACGTCGAGCGAGAGTTGGGACTTGCTCTCCCAATACTTGCCGATGATCGAGTTGACCACGATCGGGTTGGGGACCCGCTCCACCTTGCCGGCCAGCATCACCTCCGAGGGGCCGCGCGAGACGACGACGGTGCGCTGCTTCGCGCCCTTGATTGAGGTGGCCACGCCGATCTCGGTGTTGAGCCCCAAGAGCCCGAAGGGGTTGACCGACACCTCCGCGCCGCCGCCGAGGCCGTGGGCCTCCGAGGCCATCTGGATCTGCCCCTTGTAGTCGAGGCCCACGTAGAGCAGGTAGTTGACGACGTCGCGGGCCGTCGTCTCCTTCTTGGTCTTCTGGGCGGCGAGCGCCTCCTGGTACTTGGCGACGTCGGTCGCTCTCGTGGCCTTGGGCGCGATGCCCTCCACCATCTGGCCCTGTACCTTGGTGGTACTTTCCCGCAGGTGCCTGAAACGGAATAACGTGGGCATGGTCTGTCAACCTCCGGCAGTGTGCAATTGATAATTGATAAGAACTTCCTTTTTCACGGTGGGAGTATATGAAGTAAGATTTTGTGCGTCAAGGAAATTTTGGCCGCAAAATATGAAGTGTGTTGCCGATCATTGTGTGAGGGATGTATCGCGTTGGCTGTCTTTTTGATAAATCGCTCGTCTTTTTGTTGATTGACCCGCCATGAAGGCCATTTTTAGCATCATTCAGGCATACCTATCCTGCACGCCCCAAATCAGCTTCGCTGATTCTTTGCATTCTCAAAGCGTTATGATTGGATATATTCATCCCAGGAGTACTCTGGGTCACGATAGAGGTGCTCATTGCCATCTGAAAGCAGCAGCTTTCCCTGACTCCTGCTGTTTACTGCTTACAGGAAGTTTTCAATAAAAAGTTCCGTGAAAATTTTTAAGAGCGCCATCCGGCAGAATCGCTGTCTTACCCTACTTATCGAGTATGGGATCTTCCATGGTTGGTTGTGAATTAATAGAAACAAATATGCGCTATATGATTCGCAACGCCACAACGAAGGTTACCATCATCCTTTCCGCCTACTTATAGAGGACTGCAACACAAATGTTAAAATTTATCATGGATCATGTGTCTTGACAGGAAGAGTAATAAGGTCTTTCTAACTCCCCTCTCTCATTTCTTGGCCCCTGCCAGTTTGAGAAGTCGTACCACTTCTTTGTGTTTTTTGATTGACGCCAACTTAAGTGCTGTAGTGTCATCATCAGCCTCAGCGTTCACATCAGCCTTGGCCGCAATCAGAGCCCGCACTACCTCTGGGTGGCCCACCGCCATCATAAGCGCTGTAAGACCATTATTGTCCTTGGCGTTTTTCACATTTGTCTTGGCAGAAATGATTGCCTTGACTCGTACGAGGTCACCTGAATCCGAATCAAATAAGTCTCCCCTTGCTTGCCCTCAGAGAGCCTAACAGCATACCAGACATCTAGTTTTGACATAGCAACATCCTTTTGAGTCGAGTCAATGGTTTCTCCCGTTGCTGCAGGTTGATGTGCGTTTTTCCGTTTGCTGCCTTATTTCCCGGCGGTGCCGCAATATTTCAAACATGTATCCATTGGCCTCAGCCTTTCACATTCTGCCGCCAACATTTACATCCTCCATATAACGCGTATAGAGAGCTCACTATTAATTGCCTTTTGAAGTCATGTATTTCCATTGAGGTTGATAATTTACTGACTACAGGAAGGAGCCTGTACGTTCCAGGGAAGAAAAATAGGCTTTCTTGCATATACGCGCTTTCAAACCGGATTCAATAAGCTGACCCGATCAGTTACCTCTCGCTTTGTATTTGAAGTTGTTTTTCCCATCTTTGATGTTGCTTATCGCTTTTAGCAATAAACATAGCTCGCAAAGATTAATTCTTCAAAAGCGATCAGGAGTGGAAATTTTTGTTTCTTCACCTTCTATAAGCTTCGTCATGGGGACCCAGCGCGATGAATTTAATTGTGTCGTCAGAGGTATCTTTGCAGCCGCCGCATAGAACTATCTCATCGTCCCCCTTTTTTCTGCAGATCTTGCAGTAAAGGTAAATTATAAGAAATCTCTTTTTCACAGGACAGCTATAGAACCCCCTAAAGGGGCCTTTTAATGGCTCACCCACGGCAACGGGGTTTTCAATGATCATGTCAACCTTTTTCTGGATCGCCTTCTTGATGGACGCATACTTCTTAAGAGAGCTAACAAAGGCATCACTAAAAAAAGTCTCCATCAGAAGACCTCTGTATATTTGTGCCATTTTACTTTTCCGGATCTGATCCTCGAAATTGTTTCCATGAGGCTATCCCTGAAATCGGGATCTGCAAGTATTATTTCAGTTTGATCGTCGGTCTTTGCACGCTTCAGATTGAGAATAAATTGCGTGAATACATCGGAAACGCTGGTCCTCTGTTCTTCGGCATAACTCTTGACGTATTCAACAAGATCTTGATCCATGGTGATATTGATCTTACTTTTCGGCATAACATTACCCCCTCATTTACGTATACTATACGCCTTATATGCGCCTATGTCAAGAATAATATTTCATAAATTAAGGAGGTTTTTCTTATTGAATTCAGACTTGGATTTGAAGTGAGGCTTATCATGTGAATTGAATGATAGAATTCTACCTACTGGCTATCTCAATTTTGTTTTCCACGGATTCAACGCCTTTGACTTTTATCGCAGTCCGCTCCGCGGCCGATTTTTCCCAGGGAACTTGCACAACCCCTGTTAAACGGACTTTTCCCGGCGCATTAACGAACGCGGAAACGTAACTTGATGGAAAACCGGCTTCTGCAAGGGCTGTCCCCACTCTTACTGCGAGTTCCATCATATCCAGGGAGTTCATCACATCACCGGTGCTTCCTCGGGCTTCATCTGCGCGTGCTGCGCACACGATCATATCAGCCGCGGTATTGACGGTAAGTTTGTCCATATTGAGGACAATATCATACAACTCAGGATTGTCCCAATCCCGATGGAAGGCAAACCTGATAAAACTTTCTCTCTCGTGATCACTCTTCTCCATGACCATAACGGCGGCCTCCCTCTTATAACCCCTCTCCACAAGATTGCGGACACGCTTTTCCTGCGATGCGATTACCCGGACATGAAGCGCATACGGGAGAGACCGAAAAAGCATATTGCCTCCCCGTCCGAGAATTACTGCGCTCCCCAGGCGTGCGAGTTCATAAATGACGACATACAGGCGATCCAGGCAAATTTCGGGCCGGTATGAAAAAAACCTCTTCAACGGAGGTGGAGCCTTGTCGTTTACCTCTCTGATGTCATCAAGAATTCCCATCTCTTTGGCTTTTTTTTCGATGTCTTCTGTATCATAGAAGTCATACTGCAGTTCTTTCGCCACGAGCTTGGCAATTTCTGTTCCGTTTGTGCCCATCTTCCTGGAAAAGGTAATAAAATACATAGTATCATCCCTGCAATCAGACTACTCCGTTGTCAGGCCCTCTGCCTTCACAACCCAGCCACCGCCCATGGCCTTGTAAAGGTTCACCAGCGCCTGGAAGACAACTCCCTTTGTTTGAGCATGGGAAAGCTCTGCGTTAAAAAGGCTGCGTTCCGCATCAAGCACTTCGATATAGCTTGTATATCCATTATCAAATCGCAGGCGTGCAATGCGCACGTAGTTGCGCAGAGATTCGACTTGACGGGTTTGAATCTCCAGTTGTTCTCTTGACCTCTTCTGGTCGATAAGGGCATCTTCGACTTCACGAAAAGCCATCTGAATGGATTGCTGATACCGAAGGAGAGCCTGCTGCTGAACTGCCTCGGCTGATTTCACCTGCCCTTGAATGGCGCCGCTTGTGAAGATCGGGGCATAAACGGGGACGCCCCAACTCCAGGTTCTTGCTGCACCAGTGAAGAGTAGTGACAGGTCTATGCTCGAGAAGCCGAAAGCGCCGGTTAGAGAAATCGACGGGAAATAGAGAGACCTCGCGATACCAATCCTCGCATTTGCGGCGATGAGATTCTGCTCCGCCTGGCGAATGTCCGGGCGTTTGACGAGGAGCCCTGACGGCAGGCCTGCAGGCACGGCGGGAAGGACAAGGTCATCAATCTTTTTGCCCCGGGGAATGGGAGCCGGATTGCGTCCAATAAGCACACTCAGTGCATTTTCTTGTTGGCTAATGACCTTTTCAAGAAACGGAATAGTGGAAAGTGTCTGCTCATACTCCGACTTGACCTGGCTCAGCTCTAGCTCCGAAATTACGCCGCCGCGGAAACGTAATTGGAAAAGATCGTACGTTTCCTTGCGGCTTTGAGCAGTTCTATTTGCAATCTCGAGTTGCGTGTCGAGGTCGCGAAGATTAACATAGGCGTTTGCCACAGAGGTAACAAGGGTGATGATGACAGCCCTTCGCCCTTCCTCCTGGCTCAAGATATCGGCGCGGGCCGCCTCTGTCGCCCTTCTCAGTTTGCCCCACAGGTCTATTTCCCAACTTCCGTTAAGGGAGACCGCAAAGATGTTCGCGGGATTTACGTTTGTGGACGGAAGGGGGGTAGTACCATACTCCGTGATTCTGCTTCTGCCTGCATTTGCCGTTGCATTCACCTGCGGAAAAAGAGTGGCGCTGATCGTACCATATCGACCCATAAATTCTTCAATTCTTGCTGCGGCAATCTTGATATCCTTGTTCTCTTTGAGCGCCATCTGAATGAGTTCATTCAGGACAGGGTCGTTGAACTGCTCCCACCATGCGGTATTGCCGATTTCCCTCACTTCTTTTTCTTCAAAGCGCCAGGACTGGGGCGTCTCGACAACCGGTTGCCTGTAGTTTGGCCCCATCATGCAGCCGAAAATGATAAACGTGAACAGAGAATAAATGAGAATGTTACGCATCAGGGCCTTCCTCACTTTCCGGCCGTGTAGCTCTTTTGCGTCTCCGGGAGAGGGTCATCACCACATAGAATGTCACCGGTATGAGAAACACGGCGATCAGTGATGCGGCAAGCGTGCCGCCCATGACGGCGGTGCCCATGATCTGCCTGGCGATTGCCCCTGCCCCCGTTGATACGGCAAGAGGCAAAACGCCAAAGAGGAACGCAAAGGATGTCATGAGAATCGGTCTGAGTCGCAGACGGGCTCCTTCAAGGGCGGCGTCGGTAATGGACATTCCTTCCTCATATTTTGCTTTCGCGAATTCGACAATCAGAATGGCATTCTTGGCGGTGAGACCTATGAGCACGATCAGAGCTATCTGGGCATAGATGTTGTTCACCTGGCCACGGAGCCATATCGCTCCGAGAGCGCCAAATACCGCAACGGGTGTGCTGAGCAGGACGCTGACCGGCAAAGACCAGCTCTCATACAGTGCTGCAAGGATGAGGAATACACACAGCAGCGAGAATCCGAAAATAACGGATATGGGTATCCCCTCCTGGGCTTTCTTTTCCTGGAAGCTCATGCCCATGTAATCTAGACCCATCTCCCGCGGCATTGTCAGGGCAAAGACCTCTTCGAGGGCCTTCATAGCCTGTGCGGAACTGTAACCAGGTTTGGCAATGGCGTTGATTTGCGCCGAACGATACAGATTATACCGCATCGTAAATTCAGGACCCAAACGCGATTCGATCGTGGTAACCGCCGAGAGCGGCACGGGGTCCCCTTTGTTGTTTTGTACATAGAATTGCCCGACTTTCTCTGCTTTATTGCGGTACTCTCCCTCTGCCTGGACATAGACCTGCCACTGGCGGCCAAACCGATTGAAGTAATTTACAAAATACCCTCCCATAAAAGTCTGTAGAGTCTGGTACACCTGTCGAAGATCGATGCCCTGCTTAAGGACTTTGTCCCGATCCACGTTGATGAAGACCTGAGGGACTGCGGGAAGGAAGGTTGTTGTCACACGCTCCAGTTCAGGCCTCTGACGCGCCGCATCGAGAAACTTGTTGACGTTCTCGGTAAGGAAGGGAATATCCTTGCCGGCCCTGTCTTCTAGGACAAGGGTGACGCCGCCTGCGGTTCCGATTCCGGGGATGGCCGGGGGTGAAAAGGCAAAGGCAGCTCCCTGCGGCAATTTAGCCAGCTCACGATTCAAATGGGCCATAATGGCCCCGTACTGTTCCTCAGGTTTTTGACGATCTTTCCACGCTTTCAGGTTCACAAAGAAGAACCCGCTGTAAGTATTCTGGACGATGCTCAACAGACTCACCCCCACTATTGTCGTGTAGTATTTCACTCCGGGGGTATGTTCAAGGATTTCTTCAATTTTTCTACAGGTCGCATCGGTCCGCTGCAGGGAGGCGGCGTTGGGGAGGGATAGATTGATAAACATGTATCCCTGATCTTCTTCCGGTAAGAAACCTGAAGGAATTCCCTTGCCGATACCTGCGGTAATAATCGTAATCCCCGCAAGGAAGAGAAGGCTGATGACGCTCTTACGAATCAGGGTGGCGGAGAAAGAGACATAGCCGTTTGTGGCCCGGCCGAAAGCGATGTTGAACTTTCTGAAAAAGAAATTGAGCGGTCCGTGTGCATTTTCTTTCCTCGGCTTGAGCAGGAGTGCGCACAGTGCCGGGCTCAGAGATAATGCATTGAATGTCGAGATGAGCACCGAAATGGCGATCGTCGCGGCAAACTGCTGGTAAAGTCTTCCGGTAATTCCCGGAATGAACACCGTGGGAATGAAAACCGCCGAAAGGACCAGGGCAATGGCGATCATCGGCCCCGAAACTTCTTCCATGGTTTTGAGCGCCGCCTCTTTTGGGGCCATTCCCTCATCCATGTGCCTTTCCACCGCCTCCACCACGATAATGGCATTATCGACAACCAGACCTATGGCCAAAACCAGGCCGAAAATGGATAGAGTATTGACTGAGAACCCGAGAATGGGGAAGAAGGCAAACGTGCCGATGAGGGAAACCGGAACCGCAATAGTTGGAATGAGGGTTGGCCTCCAGCCCTGGAGAAAGATGAAGACTACGATAACGACAAGGATTATGGCAATTAAAAGAGTCTTGACGATCTCATGTATTCCCTCGGTGATTGCCCTTGTGGTGTCGAGGCCGAGTACATAGTCGAGATCGGCGGGAAAACGTTCCCTGGCTTCTTCCATCACTCTCCTGGCACCCTCGGCTGTCGCAATTGCATTTGTGCCGGGCAACTGGTAGACGGCGATATTGGCGGCCGGTGCGCCGTTCAGACGGCCCCTGATGTTATAAACCTGGGTTCCCAAATCAATGCGGGCGACATCTTTCAAGCGGACAATCGTGCCGTCGGGGTTGGCCCGGATGACGATCCGGCTGAATTCCTCCTCGGAGATAAGGCGGCCCTGGGCGCGGACTGCGTAAGTGAATTCCTGCCCCGGAGGGGCCGGCTCGGCGCCGATCTGCCCGGCCGGATTTACGGTATTCTGCTGCTGAACGGCTTCAATGATTTGAGGTACCGTGATGCCGAGCTTCGCCAGGGTATCAGGCTTGACCCAGATGCGTATGGCATATTGTCCCGCACCGAAGACCGAAACCATGGCGATGCCGGGAACGCGCAGCAACTGGTCGCTGAGATTGATATATGCGTAATTTGAAAGGAAAGTGGCGTCACGGGTGCTGTTGGGTGAATAGAGAGAAAAGAGCATCAACGGTGCAAACCTTGATTTCTGGACCGTGACGCCGTAATTGCGCACATCGAGCGGAAGCATCGGATCTGCCTGGTTCTGCCGTATCTGCGTGAGCACCTGGTCTGTGTTCGGATTGGTGCCGACATCAAAGGAGACAATAAGCCTCATTATGCCGATGTTGGAGTTCAGAGAAAACATGTAGTTCATATTATCCACGCCGCTCATCTGCTGCTCGATGGGCGTGGCCACAGACTGCTCAACGGTTAATGCATCAGCTCCGACATACATGGTGTTGATCTGAATCTCCGGCGGCACAATTTCCGGAAACTGTGAAACAGGCAATTGTACAAGCGCGACTGCTCCCACAATGACGAACATGATGGATATGACCATGGCAACTATGGGGCGGTTGATGAAAAACTTGGCCATATCGATCTACCTCTTCTCTGTCCCGGTTTTTACAGGGGGTGTTCCTGTGGATTTCGAGGCTTGCCCACTCCCGGACCGGGATTCGGCTTCATAGGGGACGGGATTTACAATTGTGCCCTGCCTGACTTTCTGGAGACCTTCTGCCACGACTCTCTCCCCAGGCTTAAGACCTTCGTCAATAACCCAAAGACTATCAATGCGCTCAGCCACCTTTACCGGCCGTATATCCACTTTGTTGTCCGGACCCACCACTGCGACCTGATAGCTGCCCTGAAGCTCCGTGACCGCCCGCTGGGGTACCAGCAGCGCGTTCTTGATTTTGCTTAGGGAGCGAACCCTGGCAAATTGTCCGGGGCGAAGAATATTGCGGGGGTTCTTAAAGATGGCGGCAACCTTAATGGTACCTGTCTTCACATCCACCTGGCGGTCGGCAAGAAAAAATTTGCCCTGGTAAGGGTAAACACTGCCATCAGAGAGAATCATTTCCAGACGGATATCTTTGAAACCATTCTGCCCTTTCCCCGTGCCTCTGAGATATTCCTGTTCACTTACAGAGATATATACCTTGATAGGATCCACTGTCGAGACCGTTGTCAGCTCGTCTATTAACCCGGGACCGACAAGGTTTCCGATCTGTGCCTTAGCGATGCCGGCAATTCCGTCAATAGGAGAAATAATTTTTGTGAAGCCGATGTCCAGATTGGCTTTATCGACAGTCGCCTGCGCGGAAATTACTGCCGCGTGAGCCGCTTCTTCCTGGCCCGTAGCATCGTCCAGGTCTTTCTTGCTCACGGCATTCTGTTGGGCGAGCGGTATGATCCTGGCGAGATTCGCTTTGGCGGTAGACCACCGTGCCTGATGCAGGGCCATTTGTCCCTTTGCCTGATCGAGGGCGGCCTGGAAAGTGCGCGGGTCGATCTCGAAGAGGATCTGTCCCTTTCTGACGAAATCGCCTTCGTTGTAGTTCTGCCTGGTGAGGTAACCCTGGGCCTGGGCACGGATCGTGGCGTTGACCATCCCGTCCGTACTTCCTACCCATTCCGAATAAATGGGAACCTCCCGCTGGATAACATCCGCCACTTGTACGGTCTGTGGAGATGAGTCGGCGCCTTTTTGCTCTTTTGTACACCCTGGAATAAGGTACAAGGTTGAGCTAAAGAATATAACCATAAGTATACTTGCATAATAACACTTTGCTTTCCCATCTTTCTTGATCATGAAAAACCCCTTTTTGCTCGTTGCCCTCTCATGGACTGGAGAGAAAGATGTAATGTTACCATCAAACTCGGTGCAAGCTCCCGGAAAGAGACATTCAGGACACGTTAATGCATCAGTCAACAAATATTATAGAAAGAACCATGGTCTCAAAAATAGAACATTCAACCATCCCTTACATATATCCGTCAATGACTCTGCTTCGACAATAATGAATGATAATGATGCGTTCAATCATAAAGATGTTAATCATGCTGCCTTGCCCCGAAACCGGCTGAAGTATCTGCGCACCTCTTTCTGGAATGAATCGAGATAGATATAGATAACAGGGGAGATATAGAGCGTTACTATCTGTGAAAATACGAGACCCCCTACGACAGCCATTCCCAATGGACGCCGCGATTCGGCGCCCGCACCCAATCCAAGAGCAATGGGTAATGTTGCCATGAGAGCCGACATGGTCGTCATCATTATAGGACGGAACCGAATAAGCGCTCCCTGGAAGATCGCTTCCTCAGGTTTCTTCCCTTGCGTTCTCTCTGCCTCCAGTGCAAAGTCAATCATCATGATCGCATTTTTCTTGACAATCCCGATCAGCATGATGATTCCCACAAGGGCATATAGGTTTAGATCAATTTTAAAGAGCAGCAGAGTGAGAAGCGCCCCGAGTCCGGCAGAAGGGAGTCCTGAAAGTATTGTAATAGGGTGAATGTAACTCTCATAAAGAATGCCGAGTACGATGTAAATAACCAAAATAGCAACAAGAATCAGGATACCAAGTCCCGCCATAGATGACTTGAAGGCCTGGGCGGTGCCCTGCAGGCTGCCGGTTATCGTGTCCGGAAGAACCGCCCGCGCCGTCTTTTCCACTCCCTCCACTGCATCGCCCAGTGATTTCCCGAGGGCCAGATTAAAAGAGATGGTCACGGCAGGAAGCTGCCCGAGGTGATTAACGGTAAGGGGACCTACTGTACGTTCGAGACTCGCGACGGTGTTCAGGGGAACGAGGTTTCCCGTAGAGGAACGGACGTAGAGGAGGGAAAGCGCAGCAGGATCCATCTGATACTCCGGCTCAAGTTCGATGATGACCCAGTACTGGTTGTTCGGTGCATAGATCGTCGATATCTGGCGGGACGAGTATGCGCTCGAGAGGGCGTCCTCAACCTGGCCCGCACTGAGGCCGAGGGCGGACGCCTTGTCCCTGTCGATCTTGACATAGACCTGGGGATTCTTAATCTGGAGGTCGCTTGTCACGTCCAGAAACCCAGGCAGCTCTCTCAGCTTCGCCTCCATAGTCGGAGCGTATTTGTAAAGCTCATTGATATCCCCACTCTGGATGGTATACTGGTACTGGCTTTTAGTCAGGACTCCACCAATACGTATAGGCGGCAGGTTTTGCAAATAGGCCCGGATACCAGGAACCGTGGCGAGCTTTGGCCTGAGTTCCTGGATTATCTCATCTGCACTGAGGCGGCGTTCACTTCGCGGCTTCAGGCGGATCATTATGCGGCCTATGTTGGATGATGGACTGGTCCCTGAAGCTCCTACGCTTGACATAACATTACTCACATTCGGATCCTCACGTACAATGGCGGCAAGTTTTTTCTGGTGCTCGACCATCGAGTCAAATGATATGCCTTCCGCCGCTTCCGTAAAGCAGAAGAGCTGACCCGTATCCTCGCTGGGGAGAAAACCCTTGGGTGTAATGAAATAGAGTCCGACAACCCCCGCGAGAAAGAGGAAGGAGATAATGAGGGTTGTAAGCCTGTAATGCAAGGCCCATGTAAGACTTATTTCATAGAGGCGGCGCATCCCCTCGAAAAACCGTTCGAATATCTGATAGAGACGGCCATGTTTCTCCTCCCCAGGCGGACGGAGAAAACGGCTGCAGAGCATGGGGGTTAAGGTGAGTGATACGAATCCGGAAATGAGAACGGCAACGGCAATCGTAACGGCAAACTCGTGAAGCAGCCTGCCGACGATACCCCCCATGAAGAGAACAGGAATAAAAACAGCTACGAGAGAGAGGGTCATGGAAAGTATGGTAAAGCTTATCTCCCTCGATCCATTTAAAGCCGCCTCAATGACTCCCTCGCCCTGCTCCATGTGACGGACAATGTTCTCCAGCATAACAATGGCGTCGTCCACCACAAAGCCAACACACAGTGTGAGAGCCATCAATGAAAGGTTATCCAGACTGTAACCGCAAAGATACATAGCCGCAAAGGTTCCTATGATCGACATAGGCAAGGCAAGGCTCGGTATGACAGTTGCAGAAAGGTTGCGGAGAAAGACAAAGATCACGGCAATGACAAGAACCAGGGCCAGGATAAGGGTGAACTGGACGTCTCTGAAAGATTCCTTGATGGGCACGGACCGGTCGTAAAGGATGTCGAGTTTCACCGATGCCGGGATTTCCTGGCTAAATTGCGGCAGGATGTTCTTGATGGACTGCACAACCTCTATTGTATTGGTACCGGGCTGGCGCAGGACGGCCAGTACAATGGCCCGGTTTTCATTGAACCACGCAGCAACCTTGTCATTCTGGACGCTGTCATCCACACGCCCCAGTTCCCCGAGACGCACCGGCGAGCCGCCCCGATAGGCTACAATGAGCGGCCGGAAGGCAGCCGCATTATTCAGTTGTCCCGTTGCCTGAATGGTGAAGGCCTGGTGAGTTCCCCAAAGGGTGCCTGTCGGGAGATTGACATTCCCTGACTCGATCGCACTCACAACCTCGTCGATGCCGATGGATCTTGCCGCCAGCGCTTTCGGATCAAGGCGGGCGCGCACGGCATACTTCTGGGATCCGTACACCATAACCTCGGCCACGCCGCTGATCATGGAAATGCGCTGCGCAAGAAGATTCTCCGCATACTCGTCAACCACAGAAAGCGGCAGGGTGGGTGTGTTCATGGCAATATAAAGGACCGGCTGATCCGCAGGGTTCACCTTCCGAAAGGTGGGAGGAGTCGGCATATTCTGGGGAAGCTGTCTCGTTGCTGTGGCTATGGCGGTCTGAACGTCCTGGGCTGCTGCGTCGATGTTCCTGCTTAGATTGAATTGCAAGGTAATTCTGCTGATTCCGAGACCGTTTGTTGAAGTCATGGAGTCGAGGCCGGCGATGGTGGAGAACTGTTTTTCAAGCGGTGTCGCTATGGAGGAGGCCATTGTCTCCGGACTTGCACCCGGAAGGTTGGCTGATACGAGGATTGTCGGAAAATCTACGTTGGGCAGATCACTGACCGGAAGTGCTCGATACGCGACAACGCCGAAGAGGAGGATCGCCGCCATGACGAGTGTCGTCATAATCGGCCGGCGTATGAAGATTTCCGAAATATTCATGTAACCCCTTCCCAATAGCGCGTCAGGGCGTTTCTTTAATCGTCACCTTTGCTCCCGGTATGAGACGCAACTGTCCGTCCGTGACCACCCGCTCTCCTGCCTGGAGACCCTTCATGATGACGGTTTCCCCGCCTATGGAGGAACCTATCGTAACCGGCCTCACATCCGTGGTGAGATCGGGCTTGACGACAAAGACGTACTGCCCCGATTGGCCCGTGTCAACGGCGCGCGAAGGGACCAGTATCGCATCGGGTATGGTTGTCAGCGTCAGGACTGCGCTGACAAACTGACCCGGCCAAAGGCGCTTTTCCCGGTTTGCAAAAGTCCCTTTGAGGGTGATAGTACCTGTTACCTTATTTACGGCATTATCGATGAAGGTCAGTTCCCCTGTTTCGGGGCGCGCATCGCCGTTGATCAGGGCTTCCACCTTAAGCTTTCCCTGGGCCTGGTATTTTTTGACCGCCGACAGGTCCTTTTCGGGAATGGCAAAAGTAACATAGATGGGTTCGATCTGGTTGACAACGACCACTTCCACATCGTTCGCCTTGAGTATGTTTCCCTGATTTACCTTTAACGATCCTGTCCGGCCGTTGAGGGGGGAATAGATGGAACAGTATTGAATCTGTATGCGGCTGTTTTCCACAACGGCCCTGTCGGCCTTCAAAGTAGCTTCCAGGGCGGCCCAGTTTGTGCGAACCTGGTCGTATTGTTGTCTCGTCACAAATTGATCTTCCAGGAGGGCTGTGTACCGCTGCAAATCGGTCTCTGCGTTTTTTGCCTGGGCCGTATCCCTGGCAAGATTGGCTTCTGCCTGCTTCAATGCCTCTTGATAAGGACGGCAGTCCAGTTCAAAGAGAAGATATCCCTTTCGTACATCCTGGCCTTCTTTGAAGTTTATCTTCGTGATCTGTCCGGTGATCTGAGCCCTCACCGATATGGTCTGATAAGGTTCAACATTCCCGATGGCATTGATCTCCACAGGGATTGTCTTTACGACTGCTGATGCCACTGTGACCGGCGCGGGAGGGACGGCAGGATTTTCCTTTTTCGACGAGCATCCGCAAATTATTATCACGAGGGCAAACAGTAAAAGCAGACGCTTGACTGCATCGGCAATCGCATTCTTAAAAGAAACTTCCCACATAGTTTTTACCCATCATGCTCCATGGCAATCATCCTCTCTCACGACTGATCACCCGTGATTGTTTTGAGAAACGTCCCCGTTGCTTTTTTCATCTTTATAATGGCTGCCTGATAGTTGTAACCGGCCTCCGCCAGATTCCTTTCCGACGTAACCAGGAGCGTATTCGCATCCATTACATCAAGGCTCTGAGCCAGCCCGAACTCAAACTGCTTCGCAACGGCATTGTAATTGTCCCGGGCATAGACCACCTGGTCCTCCAAGAATTTAAGGATTCCTTTTTGTGTAACGAGGTCGAGATAGGCGCTCTGAACTTCTATACCGATGGACTTCTTATAATCTTCGTAAATAAGCGCAGACTGCCTTTCCTTTGCCCTCGCCTCTTTCACTTCCGCCCGCCTCAATCCCCCTTCAAAAAACGGGAAGTTCAGTGAAAGAAGACCATAGGTACTCTCTTTCACCAGCGTCTGCGTTGACGGCGACTGATCAGCCGATACATATGCCCCGGACACGGAAAGCGTCGGCCAGAAGGCGCCCTTCGTATACTGAACCTGCTCCTCAGCCATCCTCTTCTGGACCTCAAGACTCTTAAGATCGGCACGACCTTTATATGCCAGCTCCTGGAAAGAAGTTTCAGGAGAAATATTAATATCCTCCGAAGGAGACTCCTTTATCTGAAAATCCCCCTCAATCCCTACTGTCCTTGCAAGAACGGATTTGGCAAGCTCCAGGGCATTCTTTGCCTTGACATGGTCAGACCGCGCACCGGAAAGCTCCCCCTTCGCCCGCAGAAGCACCGTCTTCGTTACCTCTCCAACCTTTAACCGCTTCTCGGCAGCATCCCTGTATTTCGTCAGCCTCTCCAGGTTCGATTCCGTGATCTCAAGTGACTTCTTCGTCCTTAAAACATCATAATACGCAGATGCCACACTCAAAAGGTATACCTCCCGTATGGCATACAGGTCATACTGACTCTTTACAATGTTCTCCCTCGAAATATTCAGCGCCGTGAGTTCCCGCCCGCTCAATGACAGAGTCTCGTCCGCCCGCAGACCCCATGAGGTCGCTGTATTCGGTTGAAGAAGCGTGCCCGTTGCATTGTATTTCTCTTCCGAGTACTTCGTATAGTTGCCGAAGGCCGACAGCCGCGGTAAGAGTAATGACAGCGCCTTCTCCTTGCCCGTCTTTGCAATATACAGGTCTTCCTCCGTCAGCTTGATCTTCTCAGCGCGCTCCAGGGCAATACGATAAAGATCGTCAAGAGAATATTCCGCAGCATAAAGGACAGCCGGTATCATCGGCACACTCAGAACCAATAAAAAACAAACAATTAGTGATATACACCGGCCGTTCATAGTCTCACCTCCGCACTTGCTCCCTTCAAAAATATTTCCAATACGCAATCAACCTTATCACGTAAGGGATGATCTTGATTTGTAAGCAACCATCCAAAAATAAAGGATCGGATGATGCCGGAAAGTGCAAAAGCCATCATGCGTGGTTGTGTGACTTTTAAAGAGTTTGTCTTAATCCCTAAACGCATTATTTCTTCTATAAAACCGATGTGGTTGAGATAGTCAGCATTCATTTTGTCTCTCAAAATCGTTTTCCCTTTCGAGAGGGTTGCACCCTCGCCACGAATGAAGAGGTTGCAAAAATCGACATTATTCTCTACAAAGCAAAAATGTGATCTCACCAGCTTTTCGATTTTATCTAGGGCGTTATCTGCCATATTTACCGCATCTCTGATTTCTGAATACATCATGTCCAGCTTCTCACTGACCATCGTTGTGTAGAGGTTTTCCTTACCCTCAAAAAAATGATAGAGTGTGCCTATGGCGAAACCTGAGGCATCAGCAATTTCCGCCATGGTGGCAATGTAAAACCCTTTCGAGGCAAATATCTTTTCTGCCTGATTAAGGATCTCAGTCCTGCGGATCTGAAATTCCATTTCTTTTCTTTTTGCCTTTTCCATTTTTGAGCCTCGATTCAAATAATAGAATGATTATTCAAATAGTGAATTATTATTCTCCATGATATTAATATGTTTTTTTGTCAAGAAAAAACTCTTACAACTGAAATTTGCAAAGGCGTCACATTTTTGATAGACACCTTTTAAAATATTGAGGGTGAAAATAAATGAGAAAAATTTTCCTGATGTTCTTATCCGTCGTAGTTGCATTTTCTTTATTTCTTCAATCCTGTCAAAAAAATGAAAAAAAGACAGATGATCGGAAAAATATTAAGGTCGTCACGACACTCTTTCCCCTGTATGACTTTGCAAAAAATATCGGTCAGCAAAAGGCAGCGGTAAGCTTATTGGTGCCGCCCGGTGTAGAACCCCATAACTTTGAACCAAGACCGAATGACATAACACGAATCCAGGATTCCGACCTTCTGATATTTACGGGCAAATATATGGAACCATGGGTTGATAACCTGTTAAAGGGCCTTGACACGAAAAGACTGACGGTTGTCGACACAAGCAAAGATATTACCTTAATACGAAGGACCGACAGTCATGACGAGGCTGAACATACGCATCAAGAAGAATCGGGGAGCCCTGACCCCCATATATGGCTTGATTTCTCAAATGCCGTTAAAATGGTCGATGCCATTACCACTGAATTTATTGCCAAGGATCCTCAAAATAAAGATTTCTACGCAAAAAACTCTCATGAATACAAAAAAAAGCTTGAGGAGCTTGATAAAAAGTATAAAGATACATTGTTACGATGCAGAGACAAAGTCATCATCCACGCAGGGCATTTTGCCTTCGGTTACCTCGCAAAAAGATATGATTTAATGTATGCATCTGCGTATAAAGGATTTGCTCCGAATGCTGAGCCAACCCCCAAAAGACTGGTTGAACTCACTAATAATGTAAAAAAACACGGTGTTCGTTATATATACTATGAGGAACTCATTACACCGAAGATTGCAGAGGTAATTTCAAAAGAAACGGGTTGCAGTTTGTTGATGCTTCATGGCGCCCATAATGTAACCAGAAAAGAAATGGATAGTGGAGTGACGTTTGTTCAACTGATGGAAATAAATTTAGAAAACCTGAAGGTCGGATTACAATGCCCGTAGATGTCCTTTCCATAGAAAATCTTTATTTTCGATATAACTCCAGGGATGTTTTAAGCGATATCACATTCTCCATAAGCACAGGAGACTATATCGGTCTTGTCGGGCCTAACGGTTCGGGAAAAACAACCCTGATAAAGGTTGTCCTCGGTTTGATAAAACCACACAGCGGAAAGATTACCCTTTTCGGTGAGGATACCAACGCATTTTCCGGATGGCATAAAATAGGGTATCTGCCTCAAAAGATATCCGCCCTAAATCCTCGTTTCCCGGCTACAGTGAGCGAGGTCGTAGCCATGGGGCTCCTTTCAAAAAAAAGTTTCCCCAAACACATGAATAGGTCTGACAATACAACCGTCGATAGCATTCTTGATCTGCTTGATATAACGAATCTCAGGAATAAACCCATAGGTGAACTCTCAGGTGGCCAGCAGCAAAGGGTCCTCGTTGCCAGGGCCCTTGTGAATAATCCGGAATTTCTGATTCTCGATGAACCGACAGACGCTTTAGACCCGGAAATGAGAGATCGTTTTTTTGGTCTCATGGATGAATTGAACAAAAAAAAACATGTAACTATTGTCATTGTCACTCACGATATGGGTAATATCGGGAAATATACCTCGAAGTTACTCTACATTGACAAAAAGATTATTTTTTACGGAAGCTTCGAAGATTTCTGCAAATCCAGCGAGATTACCCAGTTCTTCGGGGAGTTTTCACAGCATATTATCTGCCACAGACATAACTGACGATCTCGTATGAAACCCATCTCCCCTTTGACATATGGATTTGTTACGAAGGCGTCATAATCTGAACCTGAATTTTTCTTCTTGTGCTCATGGAACTGACTGAATTTCTCCGATACGGATTCATCCAACGGGCCCTCATCGCCGGCTCATTCATAGGGATACTCTGTTCCATCCTGGGTGTTTTTTTAGTACTGAGACGATTTTCGCTCATAGGGGATGGCCTTGCCCATGCGTCATTTGGCAGTGTAGCGCTGGCTATGCTTCTCAAAATGTCACCATTGTATGTATCGATACCGATTGTTATGACATGCTCGATTGTCATTTTAAAGCTGACGGAAAGGGCCAGATTATACGGCGATGCCGCTATCGGCGTTGTTTCATCTTTTGGAATTGCCGTTGGTGTCATGCTGTCGAGTATTGCCGGCGGCTTCAATGTAGATCTATTCAGCTATTTATTCGGCAGTATCCTGTCAATCAGTAAAGTCGAGGTTATCATCTCCATCATACTTTCCGCATTGGTTATCCTGATTATCTCCTTATATTACAATGAGCTTCTCTCCATTACATTTGATGAAGACTCTGCAAAGGCATCCGGCATTAACACGAAATTCATCAATACGATTTTTGTTTTGCTGACCGCTGTAACAGTCGTCTTATCCATGAAAGTTGTGGGGATTATGCTCATCTCTGCATTACTCATATTCCCTGCAGTAACTGCCCTCCAGATAGCGAGGAGCTTCAAAGCGGTCATGTTAGCCGCATCATTATCCGCAATAACCTCAGTTGTCTCAGGGATTGTCCTCTCGTTTTTTCTTGACCTTCCCACAGGGGCAACGATCGTCATGATTAATTTCATTCTATTTATAACAGGTCTCGCGTACAAAAAAATCATTAGAGAGTGAGATGATGATGGAGATAAGTGGTGACTAAGCTCAGAGCCCTTCTGTATCATCGAAATTTTATATTTGTGTTGGCTGTAATGGCCGGTCTGTTTTTTGATCACGGCGCACAGTGGACCAGTCCCTTAGTGATCCCGGCGCTTTCCATTGTGATGACTCTGTCCATCATTGGGATTTCCAACAATGTCCTCCGTTCTCTCCGGTCTCACTTAATTCCCATCCTACTCGGCATATTCATGAACTTCATAATACTGGGTAACTTTATTATCGGAATGAGTGCATTTCTGGTCCATGAAGAAACATTGTGGATTGGATTTATCCTCATTGCCTCTGTTCCCCCTGCCGTGTCAATAATACCCTTTACCGATCTTTTTAAAGGAAACGAAACCTATGCAGTTGCCGGGACTATTGGGGCCTACATCGGTGCACTGATAATTATACCCGTAATTGCCTTTGGACTTTTAGACATAATTGCCATAGATACAACCAAACTGTTCGCGGTCGCAATAGAATTAATTATCATTCCTGTTGTTATTTCCCGTGTACTCATTTGGAAACAGTTGAATGAACGAATAAAACCTGTAAGGGGAATAATAACAGACTGGAGCTTCTTTTTAATCATATACACGCTCGTAGGACTGAATCGAGAGACTATTATAGGTCAACCTTTTTCTCTGGCGCCTGTAGCTATTATCGGCTTTGCAAGTACCTTTCTGCTGGGATTTCTGATCGAATTGACGGGTACATTACTTCATTTTAATAGAGAAAAATTGACCAGCCTTTTTCTGCTCGGTACCCTTAAAAACTATGGGCTTGCGGGAGGTTTAGCGTTATCTCTTTTTAGTAAGGAAGCCGCTCTGCCGGCGACAATCTTAACTATTGTAATGTTTATTTATACAACCTGGCTTAATTTCAAAATGAGATGGACGTGATTTGCACAATTATTTAAGACAGGTAATTAATAATGACTCCCTTTACCGAAACACAAACCGGAAAAATTCAGTCATAAAAACCAACAGTACATGTCAGTCGTTCTTGCACCGACAAACCTTGATGTGGTATGTTACATTAAATTAAAAGAAAGGAGTACAGATATGGCTATACAATTACCCGATCTACCCTACGCAAAGGATGCTTTGGCGCCTGTGATCAGTGCCAATACCCTGGATTTTCATTATGGCAAGCATCATAAGGCATATGTTGACAATACTAACAAACTCATTGCCGGAACAGATCTGGCCAATGAATCTCTTGAGGCAATCATTAAGAAAGTCGCAGGGGATGCTTCAAAGGCAGGTATATTCAACAATGCGGCTCAGGTTTGGAATCACTCATTTTACTGGCAATGCATGAAACCGAAGGGTGGTGGCAAGCCGACCGGAGCAATCGCCGATAAAATCAACGAAACATGGGGAAGTTTTGAAAAATTCGCGGAAGAATTGAAAAATGCAGGTGTAACCCAGTTCGGCAGCGGCTGGGCTTGGCTGGTTCTTGACGGCGGCTTATTAAAGATCACCAAAACTGCAAATGCGGACACCCCTATCGCGCACGGCCTCAAACCAATTCTCACCATTGATGTCTGGGAACACGCATATTATCTCGATTACCAGAACAGGAGGCCGGACTATCTGACCGCATTCATTGAGAATCTTATTAACTGGGATTTTGTCAAAGCGAACTTGGGCTGATTTAATGATCGCCCTTAACCTGTCATTGCCACGAATATAGATTTTTACTTTCATTCCGGACCCTGAATCAAGTTCAGGGCAGGCTTTGATCCGGAATCCGGCAATTTTCATAGTTTCCCGGTGCAGTTTATCCCGCGAAGGCAGGAACGGCGTCTTGATTTCCGCCTGCGCGGGAATGACAGGATAAATCACTTTTCGTGCAACCTATCAAAAAGAAGGATAAACAAGTATTTCCGTGAGCATACCTCCTGACACACCCCACTATAAAGATCATCGTCAGCGCCTGAAGAAGAAATTTACTGAATCAGGTATTAATGCCTTCCATGACTATGAGGCTTTAGAGCTTCTCTTATCGTACGCAATCCCTCAAAAAGATGTTAAACCACTGGCAAAGGATCTCCTCCGTGAATTTTGTTCCTTCAAAGGTGTCGTTGATGCGGAAATAAGTATCCTCGAAAAGGTCAAAGGTATCAGCTCTCACACGGCAATCTTGATAAAACTGATAAAGGAAATGGGGACCCTGTACCTCAAAGAAAAGGCCAAAGAGAAACCCCAAATAACCTGTACGAGTGAGTTACTGAATTACTGCAAGACATATATGGGTGGTCTAAAGGATGAGCAATTTTGTGTCATTTACCTGAATGCACAAAACAGGATCACAGAGATTGAAGCCATTGAGGAAGGGATTGTTAACCAGGCTGTTGTTTATCCGAGAAAGGTCCTTGAAAATGCTTTGAAACAAAAAGCATCGGCCATCATCCTGGTTCATAATCATCCATCAGGTCATGTAAGGCCCTCCGATGCAGATATCCGGCTAACGAAGACGATCCAGGAAACAGCGCGAATATTAGATATTATCGTCCATGATCACGTCATTATCGGTGAAAACAGGTTTTTCAGCTTTCGCGAAGAAGGCTTAATGTAAATCAGAACGGGACAGGTGTAAAGGTCATGACAAATAGTGATAAAGTGGTCCAGCCAATGACCTTTCTTTTTCTATCGAGAGGAATCCAGTCATAAATAACCGGCGGGTGATTTGTTCCCATAATAAGCAGGATGCCTGCCCATACAAGCCAACCACTCCAGCCGGTTACACCGAGCACAACAAGAATTGCGAGCACTGCCTTTGACACAACATGCTGTTTCGGGCCAATAACCGCATAGGCTACATGGCCTCCATCAAGCTGACCGACGGGCAACAGATTCAAACAGGTAACCAGCAGTCCAATCCAGCCGGAAAAGGCTATTGGATGAAGAATGAGGTTTACATCATCCGGCATAGACCCATGCACTAACCAGTTCAAAAATAAGAAAAAAAGTGAGGAACCGAGGCTAAAGCCCGATTCAACAGTTTCATAGCGGATCTCTGATAGAGAAAGACCGACCAACAGGACTGGAACCGCAATACACATACCCGCAAGGGGACCAGCGGCGCCTATATCGAGAAGGATTCGTCGATCCATAATAGGGGATTTCATCTTAATGAATGCGCCAAAAGTACCGATAAATGAAGGCGCCGGTATGAAATAGGGAAGGGTCACATCAATATGGTGTTTCTTAGACATGAAATAGTGGCCGAATTCATGGGCGCCCAGGATCATCAAAAGTGTAAATGAAAAAGGTATCCCCTTCCAGAGCAACCAGGGATTTTCGATCGGGTTGATTCCTTGTTGCAATGTACCGGCAACAAGGGTGCTGAAAAGCGTAAACAAAAAGAGGAAAAAATGAAGATAAGGCAACCTTCGTACCTTTTCTTTCATATCCAAATGAGTCGATTGCCGGTTATTCAACGTAACAACATTACCTATAAAGTATCTTTAAACAAATACTTATGACGCTGAATGCATCCGTAAGCTTAGCCTTTCAGGAGAGGTTAAGGCAGATAAAAGGCGGGCAAACATTCACATTCAAACTTATATGCGTGAAACTAAAAAAGGGATCATCATAAAATGATCCCTGACATTTAACGATACAGGCAATTTATTGGATTGTAATAATTATGGTTTACCGATACTGAATGAATAACCTACTTTTTACCATCTACCTTCGCCTTAAGTTCTTTTCCTACTTTGAAAAAAGGCAGTTTCTTCGGAGCGACTTTGATATTTTTCCCCGTTTTAGGATTCCTGCCAGTATAGGCAGTATACTTTCTTACAACAAAACTACCAAAGCCCCTGATTTCTATTCTGCCTCCTTTTTTAAGTGCATCGGTAAAACCCTTAAAAACCAGGCTAACTACATCAATCGCCTTTTTCTCTGTCAAGTTCTCTTTCTTGCTTAAAGCCTCAATAAGTCCAGACTTATTCATATATCCTCCTTACGATAACTGATCATAGTAATACTTCATTTAAAATGCAAATTTAATAGCTCACTTTAAAATAACATGATAATTTAGCTTCACTTTTCAGGACTATTATTTATTTTCGAATTAATGTCAAGAAAATTTTTTATGTAATTTAAAGGCTTTGAAAAAAAATAACTTAATATTTCGAGCATGACAGCAGATGCTGAATCTCTTTTCTGGTTAAGTGTCTGTACGTCCCTTCTTTCAGATCACCCAAACCGACGTCTGAAATAGTCGTCCGGATGATCCTGGTAACTGAATGACCCAATGACTCAAAACCCCTTCGGATCACTCTGTTTCTTCCCTCTGCGATGGTCATGGTAAGCCAGCAACTTTTCGGATTTTTTTTATCAATATGAAAACTATCCGGCTTGAACTTCCCGTCATTTAACTTTATACCTTCTGAAAGCGCCTTAATCGCGCTGCTTGCCAGATTTCCTTCAATCTTAACCCTGTAAGTCTTTGGAATCCTGAACCGGGGATGTTGTATTCTCAAGGCAAAATCACCATCATTGGTCATTAACAATAACCCTTCAGAATCATAATCCAGCCGTCCGACAGGAAAGACCCTTTCCGCTATATCGGCAAGTAAATCCTTAACAACCGGCCTCCCCTGAGGATCATGAAGAGTCGTCATGTATCCCTTCGGTTTATTCAGCATCAGGTAGACTTTTGACGTTTCAGGCAAAATCAACTTACCGTCTACCCGAATTTCATCCTCCTCAATATCCGCCTTTGCACCCAGTTGCCTCACAATTGCATTATTTACGCTAACCCTTCCCTCCACGATCATTTTTTCGGCAGTGCGCCTTGATGAAATCCCTGCGCTGGCTATAATCTTTTGAATACGTTCTTTCATAAAATCCTATACCTAATACAGAAGTCAGGAGTAAGAAGTAAGAAGGCAGAAAAATGTCTTCTGTCTTCTGTTTATGTTTCCGCTTGTAAATCTTTCAGTTCCTTCAGGGTCGGCAGTTCTGAAAGGTCTTTTAAATTAAATACCTCAAGAAACTTCTTCGTTGTACCATACATGATGGGTTTCCCGGGAACATCCTTTCGGCCCATAATTCTCACGAGTTTTTTCTCCAGCAATCCTTTTAGAGAGCTGCCGACATCGACACCCCGAATTCTGTCAATTTCCGCTTTCACCACCGGTTGTTTATATGCAACGACAGCAAGGGTTTCCATAGCCGCATGTGACAGCATTGCCGGTTTTCCCCTCATTAATTTGTTGATCCAGTAACTGAGGTCTGCTCTTGTCCTGAACTGAAGCCCTCCTGCAACCTCCTGAAGAAAAAAACCACCTCGCCTTTCTTGATATTCCTTAATCAGATCTTGAAGTATGCGGATAATTACATTTTTTTCAACATCGTGCAGAACTTCCCTGATTTTGTCAATAGAAATCGGAAATTCTGAAGCAAATATAATGGCTTCTATTATTGCCTTTGTCTCTTCCATTTATCGTTCCGTGGCGAGAGCGACCCTGATCACACCAAAAGAACTGGCCTGATAGACCCTGATCATTCTCAATTTCATTAGTTCTAGGATCGCAAGAAAAGTATAGAGGATCATTTTTTTATCTGAGTAATCTCCCAGTAATTCCACAAATGTCAGTTTTTTCCCTTCGGCAAGCCTTCCCATAATTTCATTTATCCTATCGGTGAGAGACATTTTTTCAACATCAATCTCCATGAATTCTGTCTTTCCCATAGTAGAAATGATTCTGTAAAAAGCTTCTACAAGTTCAAAAACGCTCAGTTCCACATCAGTTTCATCGTCTCCTCTTTCAGAACACTGGTTCTCAACAGAATATCCCCTTTTAAAGACATCCCTTTCCAAAAGGGGCCTTTGTTCCAGTTGTATCGACGCTTCCTTAAAGGCCTGATAGTCAAGTAATTGCTTGACAAGTTCCGAACGGGGATCTTGCTCGTCTTCATTTTCCTGAGTTTCATCTTCTTGAACCGGTAGGAGCATTTTCGACTTTATATGGATTAGTGTCGACGCCAAAAGCAGATACTCCCCCGCAACATCCAAATTGAGATTTTTCATTATTTCTATGTGCTTAAGATACTGTTCTGTAATGAGAGCGATGGGGATATCATATATATCGATCTCATTCTTTTTAATGAGATAAAGTAACAGATCCAGGGGACCTTCAAATATATCGAGTTTAACCTCATATCCCATAATGATGCTCTTATAAACTATGAAGAATCCAGAAATGGAGGATAGGGTGAGGAATCATACATTCATGGAACGTGAATCTTGGGTAATACCGGCAGGAATGAAGAATCGGTACCGTAAAACCTGCCCTTGTGAAAAGGATGGCAGCCTGCACAAAGCAGTGATGAGTATTTTAGATTTTTACGGCTTCCCTAACCTCTTCCATTGTCTTGCGAGCTATCCTGGTCGCCCTGGTATTTCCGTCCTCGATAATACTCTTGACCTCATCGATATGTCCCCGAAAGTAGTCCTGACGAGCATGAATTTGCTGCATACCCTTTATTATCCGATCTGCAAGAGATCTTTTACAGTCCGTACAGCCGATCCCTGCCCCTTTACATTCTCTTGATATTTCCTGAACATCATCGGGGAGAGAATAAATCTGGTGAAAGGTAAAAACGTTACAAAGTTCCGGTCTCCCCGGATCACGTTTCCTCATGCGCTGCGGATCAGTAAACATAGCGCCTATCTTTGTTTTCAATGCATCTTCACGATCACTTATGTATATGGAATTATCGTATGATTTACTCATTTTTCGCCCGTCAATACCTAAAAGTTTCGGTACATCGGTGAGCAAGGGCTCCGGGATGGGAAAGATTTCCCGATAAAGAAAATTGAAGCGCCTGGCAATCTCCCGCGTAAGTTCCACATGGGGAAGCTGATCTACTCCCACAGGCACGCCGTAAGCCTTGTACATGATGATGTCCGCTGCCTGGAGGACCGGATAACCCAAAAATCCGAAAGTGGAAAGATCTTTCTCCACCAGCTCCTCTTTCATTTCTTTATACGTGGGATTTCTTTCCAACCATGATAGTGGTGTTATCATTGACAGAATAATGAAAAGTTCAGCATGCTCCTTGATACTGGACTGGATGAATAATGTGCTCTTTACAGGGTCCAGACCAACACTGAGCCAGTCAATGACCATATCAAGTGCCTGTTCTCTAATCAGATCAGTATTGTTATATTCACTGGTCAATGCGTGCCAGTCGGCTACAAAATAATAACAGTCATAATCTCCACTATTCTGGAGATCTATCCAGTTATTCAGAGCCCCGTGAAGATTTCCCAAATGGAGCGCCCCCGTGGGGCGCATACCACTTAATATCCGCTTTTTTGTCAATTTATGTCCCTCAGTTGTTCCTATTGAGTATTTATTTATGGAAGACGTTCATAACAAAAAGAAAAGTTCCTGTCAACGAACGATGATACGCCTAAACGCAATAAGGCCCCCGATATAATAAATAACCGGAGGCCTTAATTGACATGATACCTCTATATTTAATACACTATTTAACTTTATCTGCTAATCCCTTCCCTGCCTTAAACTTGACCACTTTTTTAGCCGGTATCTTTATAGTTTTTCCTGTCTGGGGATTCCTTCCCTCTCTTGCCTTTCTTTTCATAACAGAAAATGTGCCAAACCCGACCAAACCCAATTTCCCGTTCTTTTTCAGTTCTTTTGTCACCGCGGCTACATAAGCCTCTAACGCTTTTGACGCTGTCGCTTTGGTGATATCCGCTCCCTCTGCAATTACCGCTATTAATTCCGCTTTCGTCATTCTAAAAATCCCCCTTTCAATAAATATTATAAAAAGATTAATTTATCCCCTGTCAGTGGCTCAACCATTTATGAGCCACCAACTGCTGATACCTCTCGTAAATACCCTTTCTATACATGATTTTTTATTCAATGAGGAACTCATAAGCTATCATATTATGATAGTAAACACGGATACTGAATATTTACTGTTAAACTATTTCCATATTCATTGAATTTGAGCATGTCTTATGTATAACCAAGGAAGAATTAATTCATTATCTTGATACTTTGCGCAATTCGTAACATAAAGAAAAACAACAATCAAGACAATTCTATCTTTTTTTAAAATATTTTCTCCTTGCAAAGGCACGCGCACAGCGGGTTCGGAATTACTTCATGTTATAAGCCCGCACAATATGACCATTTGACAAGGGCTATCGTTTGTGTTAGTGGATTAAACCCGACAAAAATACCGTTATTATTTTGTCTCACCACAGATGGAAATGCACAGATTTAAAGCAAATCTGAAAGGATGGATCGGCCTTTCAAGACCTCCTTTCCACACCGTCGGGGTTCTTCCCTTCATCCTCGGGTCTTTCCTCGCCTGGAAGATTGTCGGGCTCTTCAGTAATGCTGTCTTCATCCTCGGTGTTCTTGCAGTTATTCTGATCCTGCTCTCAACGTATCATGCAGGAGAATACTTTGACCATGAGGAAGACAAAATTTCCAAGAAATTGTTTCATAGCAGGTTTGCCGGCGGATCAGGAGTTATTCCATCGGGAATTCTCTCCCGACAGGTACCCCTTTGGACAAGCCTCATTACCTTCACGCTTGCTGCTGTCATCGGATTTATTCTCCAGATTATTATTAAAACGGGTCCCTATACCCTGCTCCTTGGCTGTCTCGGCGCCTTTCCCGGCTTCTTTTATTCAACGAGACCCGTCAGGCTGGTTGAAAGAGGGGTCGGAGAGATATTTATTGGTTTCTGCTACGGATGGCTTCCTGTTGCATCAGGTTTTTACATACAGACGGGATATATCTCTCCCCTTATTCATTTGATGGGCATACCTGTTGGACTGACGATATTTAATGTCATTCTTCTTAATGAATTTCAGGATTTTGTAGCCGATTCAGCAGTTGGCAAGAGAAACATACTCGTCCGCCTGGGAAAGAAAAAGGGCAAAACCCTGTATATTATTATATCCATGCTTGCCTGGATAACCATGTTTCTTTCAATCACAGCAGGAATCCCCATTAAGGCCATTTATTTTTATCTGCCGGTACTTATCCTTTCGGCAACTATTGCCGTCATGATGGTAAAAAAGAAGTTCGAAGATCCCAAAATTCTGGAAATTATGTGTGGACTGAACATAGCCGTAAATTTGGGTACAACGATGACATACATTTTTGCATATATGTAAAAGCTGTCTAAAATGAACGGTAACAATCATAGAAAGAACATAAAACCATTTTTTCTGCCCCCGTCTTTGCTCTGCAGACAATTGGGAAGCGCCCTCTTGATGGGATATCTCAATAACTGGCAAAAATTTCCCCAGTGGCTTTTCCGGCATAGTCTTAAAGCGATACCGGTGTCAAATGGCGCCCTCGGCATGGGTTGCATTGGCTATCCCGGTCATCCCGTGTGGGAGGTCACTGCCGCCTGCAACCTCAACTGCATACATTGCCACGCGGCAAGCGGCAAGCCGCACCCGCATGAACTTTCAACAGATGAAGGTAAAAGGTTGATTGATCAGCTTGCCGAAGTTGATGGTTTTCGGACGCTCGTCTACAGCGGCGGTGAACCCCTTGTCAGACCGGATATATTCGACCTCCTGAAACATTCAAAAGACGTCGGATTTGCCAATATCATCGCTACAAACGGTATTCTGATCGATGAAGAGATGGCCTGGAAATTAAAGGAGCACGGCGTTGTCTGCAACGCCATCAGTATTGACGCCTCCGACCCCGATATTCACAACTTTGTTAGAAACTCACCGAAGGCATTTGACCTGGCCCTCCGGGCGATCGAAGCCACCAGAAAGGCGGGCATCCTGCTGCAGATTAATACCACAGCTATGGAATACAACATGGAAAACCTCTCAGACCTCATTGACTTTGTGGATCAACATGATGCGAGCATCATGCTCATGTATCAGTTAGTCGCCGTGGGCAGAGGCGGAAAGATCGAAAGGGCAACCCTGAAAAAATCAGCCAACGAGAATCTGAGCAGGCTGATCGCTCAGAAGCAGAAGCAGACCAGGGCTATTATCGAACCCGTTGCGGGCCCCCAGTACTGGCCCTACATCCTCGAAAAAAAGGGTATTCAGAATGGTTTGTTAATCAAAATTGCAGAACAGGTATTTCATGGCTGTGCCGCCGGCCGGGGTTTCGTATATATCAAGGCCAACGGAGAGGTCTGGCCGTGTCCGTTTGTTGAAGTGAATACGGGAAATGTCCGGGAAAAGCCTTTTAGCGAAATTTACGAAGAAGCGCCCGTTTTTAAAAATCTGAGGAATCGTGAAAATCTCCTGAAAGGTCTCTGTGGAGACTGCCGTTATAAAAAGATCTGCGGTGGATGCAGGGGAAGGGCCTGGGCCTATTCAGGAGATTATCTCGCCGAAGACCCACGCTGCTTCATCAGGAGTGACAAATAACTCAGGCCGAGTGTCCACTTTTTTCGTCTGTTACGGATTGATCGTCTGATTAACCTTCTTTTTCACAAGAAAATATAGTTCCCCATTCTCTTTAAGACTCCCTGCCAGCATTTCAGCGTCACTACCGGTACCACAAAACAGATCGACACGCCCGGGACCTTTAATCACCCCTCCTGTGTCCTGATTGAGTACGAAGCGGGAAAAAATCTCCCATGTTTTTATGTTTCCGTTTTTATCAAAAATAGGTTTCCGTAACCTGACAAAGGCAAGAGCTCCTTTAGGGAATAAATCAAGGTCTGTCGCGATTGACCTGCCGGAAGTAAGGGTTAGCCCCAGGGCGCCTATCGGACCATGTTCAACAATGCGAAAAAAGACGTAGCTCTTATTGTAGTTCAAAATATCAGAGAGTTCTTCGGGGTGTTCCCGGAGATATTTTTTTATAGACTGATGAGTCATCTCGCTGCTGGTTAGCTTTTCCTTATCCAGTAGGTATCTCCCTATACTCCGATACGGGTGGCCGTTCTTCTGTGCATAGCTGACCTGCATGATATTTTCATCCGGCAATCGTATTTTCCCCGAACCCTGAATATGCATAAAAAATAAATCAATGGGATCATTCACCCAGAAAAGCTCGAGGTTCCTTCCCCCCAGCAAACCAGCTTCTTCAATATCCGCCCTGGTAAAATAAGGAACTAACTCACCTTTCTTCAATCTGCCGATAATTTTTTCATTCTTGTATTTTTCGTTGAACTTACCTAAACTCACTACTACTATGTCATCGGGGGATTTGTATATCGGATACCGGTATTTCTCCGTTCTTTCCCGGGAGCCTTCCAAAATGGATTCGAAATATCCTGTAAAAAAAACCCTTCCCTGATTATCAAGGCCGGTGGCTTTATAGATATCAAAGGTATTGCGTATTTTCTTTTGCTTAACCTCATCCGAATCAGTGCTATCCAGGATTTCTCGAAATAGCAGGAGCGAATCCTTTAACTCTTGGCCCGTAACTCGACCATTACCAAGTCCATATGTACCCTTCCCTGTAGTTTTTTCATAGTACTGGAGACTTCTCTCGGTGGCCGTCTTGAGTGATGCCCTGTCAAGATCATCGACCAATGAGGGGGCTTTTTCAGGGGGGATCAATACGAGAGGAGGTACAGGCTTTTCTATTGGTTTCTCAATTTTAACTGCACAACCGGTTATTATAAACAACAGCACAATAAAACAAAAAATCTGTCGATACTTCATTAATATCCCTCATAGTTCTATAATCATCGCCACTTCATCACAGTAATCCGGATACTTGGAACATCTGAAGCAATCCGACCATATCTTCTCGGAAAGGGTTGACATGTCGACCTGTCGAAAGCCGAGTCGTTTAAAAAACTCAGGCTTGATGGTCAAAGTAAATATTCTGAATAATTGCAAGGTTATGGCCTCAGATATACAGGCCTCTACAAGCTTCTTCCCTATCCCTTTTTTTCTGTATTCTTCTTCAACACGAAGGGAACGGACCTCTGCAAGGTTTTCCCAGATGATATTCATGGCACAGATGCCCGCAATCGCCTGTTGACTCTCGTCAAAATAAATAAAGAAATCCCTCAGGCTTCCATAAATATCCATAAGAGAACGGGGGAGCATTTCCCCTTTGCCGGAAGAATGATTAATCATCCGGTGAATGGTCTTTACATCACCGATTCGGGCCTTCCTCAGCATATTTCACCTCTCTCATTTGCGGGACAAATCCAGCATCTCCCGTGCATGTTCCCTCGTCTTTTTCGTAAGCTCTGCACCGCCAAGCATCCTGGTAATTTCGTCCAGACGTGCCTCCTCAGCAAGAACATCCACGGAGGTAATCGTCCTTTCACCCTCAATCGTCTTCACAACACGATAATGACTGTCTCCGAAACAGGCAATCTGCGGAATATGTGTAATACACAGGACCTGGTGATGTTTTGATACGTCCTTTAGCTTCCTGCCCACGTCCTCCGCTGTCGATCCTCCGATTCCGCTGTCAACCTCATCAAATATCAGCGTCCCCACAGAACCCGCGCGTGCCAGTACCTTTTTTATCGCTAACATGATCCGCGAAAGTTCACCCCCGGACGCGATCCGATTGAGCGGTTTCAACTCCTCCCCCACATTTGCGGTAAGATAAAATTCCACTTCATCGATTCCCCGGAAATTAAACCGACCGCCGCCTTGATCATCGGCAGGCTCCTCGAATATGATCTCAAACGCCGCCTTCTCCATCCTGAGGGTATGAATCTCTTCTTCAATCGCTTTTTTCAGAACCGATGCTGCTTCCCTGCGCTTCTCAGAAAGCTTTTGTGCCTTATCCAGAAGTTCCGTGCTCAGCGATTCAAGCTCTTTAGACCTCTGTTCAATCTCATCATCAACAGAAGTTACGGCCTTTAATTCCTCCTCGATGTCGGCCCGCTTCTTTAAAACCTCTTCAAGTGTACGGCCATACTTTCGCTTCAGACGTCCCAGCAGTTCAAGTCGATCATCAATGGCTTCAAGCCTTACCGGATCATAGGACAGATTTTTGATATAGTCCCGGAGAGTAGATGCGGCCTCTTCAAGCTGGTAGTAGACCGTATCCATATCCTGCTCAGAAAGATTTAATCCCCCGCCAACCTTCTCTATTTCCCTGATATTCGAAATGACGCTGCGAATCCCTTCCAAGACCGAACCGGCTTTCCCGTAGAGCACATCGTGGGCGACGTTTGCATACGCCATCAACCTTTGGACATTATTCAAAACCCTCTTCTCATTCAGAAGCTCCTCATCCTCATCGCTGCGAATTCCGGCGTCTTCAATTTCCTTAAGATGGAATCTCAGAAATCCCCCCCTTTCATCGCGGGTCTTATTAACCTCCATGAGATGCCTGAGGTTCTCATTGAAAGACATATATTTATCGTATATTTCTTTATACTCCGTCCTGAACTGCATAAGGTTGCCGAATTCATCCAGAATGTCGATATGCTTGTCTGCATTCAAGATTACCTGGTGCTCATGCTGCCCGCAGATATTGATCAGATACTCACTGATGGAGGAAAGCATTGCAAGGGTTGCCAATTGTCCGTCGACATACACTCTATTCTTCCCCGTCCGGGAAACGATCCTCTTGAGTATCAGTTCTTTCCCCACATGGAAACCCATCTCTCTGATTATCCCTTTCAGATCGTCCATTTCTCCGATTTCAAACAATGCCTCCACCATTGCCGTATCCTCAAGCGACCTGATCATATCGACAGACGCCCGATCCCCCAGCAGAAGGCTCATGGCCCCGATAAGAATCGACTTTCCCGCACCTGTTTCACCGGTGATCACATTGAGGCCGCCGGTAAAGGATACCTTCAGTTCATCAATAATGGCAAAATTTTTGATACTCAGTTCCGTCAGCATATCAACACTTATTGGTTCCGGTAGACGATCCACCCCATCCCAGCTTTGTTCGCAGGATTTCCATATAATCCCTGTGCGGTGACGATACAAGGTTAGTCACGTACCGGGATTTCTTAATGGTAATGCTATCGCCTGATTTCATGGTATATGAAACCTGTCCATCCAGGGTCAGCATCGCACCCTGCTCTTTCGTCCACATAATTACCTTTATCTCGGCATCATCAGGGATGATGATCGGACGATTCGTCAATGTAAAGGCACATATGGGATTAATGATAAAGGAATCCGCTTCCGGGAAAACGATAGGCCCTCCTGCGGAAAGGGAATATGCGGTGGAGCCCGTCGGGGTGGAGATAATGATACCGTCAGCCCTGAAGGTGGTCAGATACCGTTCATTGACCGTCGTTTCCAGGTTGAGGATTCGTGAAAGATTCCCCCGGGTAATCACCATATCATTCAAAATGCTCTGTTGCCTGATCGTTTCTGTTCCCAGATATATCGTAATATCCAGCATCATCCTCTTTTCAGTCTGGTACTCCCCTTTGACGATCAATTCAAGAGCGCTGTACATCTCATTCAAATTGACCTCCGTGAGATAACCGAACTCCCCAAGGTTGATGCCGACAATCGGAATGTCATACTCACTGACAAAACGGACTGTCCTGAGAATCGTTCCATCACCGCCCAACACAACCAGGAGATCGACCCGGGATGCCAGCTCCCTCCTGTCCAGCCCCTTATCTTCACCGATCTTTCCGGCAATTCCCTCTTCAAGAAAGACCTCAATACCCTGCTTCAGGGCCCAGTCTCTCAATTGAACGGTACATTCGGCCGATTTCTCTTTTTCGATGTTCGCAATGATACCGATCTTTTTAATAACCATATAAATCCTTTATAGGATTAGTTTTGCAGATTTCCTACCATAAAAACACATTAGTGTCCATGAGCAGATTTATTGTATTGAAACAATCCGACAGTGAGAAGTCATTCAGGATCGATATGTGGTCGAAAACAAATTACTGACACGTGAAAAAATAAAAGGGTAAACTACCGTCTATTTATGAAAATGGTAATTTTCTTAAAAATATAACAAGTTTTTGCCCTAATCACTAACGCGACTTATCAACGCTCTTGATTTCACAGACGGGTCATCTGTTATTTATTGAAGTAGAGATTTTTTAGGAAAGAGTTTGTGTAGCAGCTTTCTTTTGGAAATGCGCAAAAGTGATCAATGGAAAAATGAAATTTGCAGGTTATTGACACCACCTACGAGTCCGCAACTCTCATTGCAGAAAAGAATTGAGGATTACCAATGAAAGCCTGCAGTTAATAACTTATGACAATGATCTACAATGATCACCTTGATCATGATGTTTCTCCCGGTTTTTGTGGAATTTTCAGGACCACGGTTGTTCCTGAATCGGGCTCACCGGAAATCTGGAGGTCTCCTCCAAAAACCAGAGCCCTTTCCCTCATGCCCAGAATTCCGAGGGATTTCGCGTCCTGAATTTCACCTTCCATGATTCCCTTGCCGTTGTCCCTGATCTCCAGGAAAAGACTATCGCCCTCGAAAAGACTTCTTTCTCCCTCCCGCAAGAGTACGGTAACCTTTGTTGCTCCCGAGTGTCGCGTCACATTGGTCAGGGTTTCCTGAAAGATGCGAAACACGGCAACGGCTGTGGCCTCTTCCAGGTTTACATAGTCGAAGGCAGTGACGAACTCATGCGAAATTCCTGTGCGACTTGTGAATTCCTGTAACTGCCATTCCAGAGCGGCTATCAGACCCAAATCATCCAGAACGGATGGTCGCAAATCTGTCGCCATACGGCGGACTACCTGGATCAGCCGATCCATCAGCTCATTCGATTCGTGAATCTTGCTCATCAAGGCAACGCGCTCCTTGCCTGCTTCTGTATCGTACACCTTGTGTAACAGCCATGAGAGCTCCATCTTCAATCCGGTAAGTCCCCCGCCCAGTTCGTCATGGATTTCCCGGGCGATCATTATCCTCTCTTCTTCACGTATCTGTTGCAGTCGGGCAGCAAGGGCTCGTAACTGTTCAGTAGAAGTTTTCAATTCCTCCTCCGCCCACTTGCGGGAGGTGATGTCTTTAACCGTCGCAAAGTAACTAACTACATTCCCTTGTTTGTCCTGAATCCAGGAGGGGCTGACGATTACTGGAAAGCGCTCGCCGTTTTTCCGCATGAAAGTCAATTCAACGTCACTGAATTCGCCCCGCAAGGTCTTCTGGAAACCTCTCTCTATCTCTTCATGCGCCTCCTGTGGCCAATAGGGGTGAGGCGGCCCAACTCCGATGAGTTCCTCTCTTGAAAACCCAGTCATCTGACAAAAAGCAGCATTGGCACCAATTTGAACGCCGTCACTATCCAGTACCGAAAACCCATCTAGCATCGAATCAATGAGGTTTTCTACGAATTCTTTACTCTCCTGCAGCACCTTTTCCGCCCGCTTGCGCTCGGTGATGTCTTCGACGAGCCCCTCATAATAGAGTAATTGTCCATCAGGCCCGCAAACTCTTCTACTGGTGAGCGACACCCAGATATTAGTCTTGTCCTTGCGTAAAAACTGGCATTCGTATCCATAGACAGTCTCATGCTCTTCAAGTAGTGTTATAAAATGAGATCGCTCATTTGGGTTTGCCCATACTTGGTACGCCGAGTCTGTAACAGATGCTACAACCTCCTCCGCTGAATCATAGCCCAATATCCTCGCCAAGGCGGGGTTGGCTGCCAAGTTTTTTCCTTGCGGCGATGTTTGATAGATCCCTTCCAGTACCCCGTTGAAGATGCTTCGATACCTTTCCTCGCTCTCACGGAGCGCCTCCTCCACCTTCTTGCGTTCGGTGATGTCCCTAAAGACGAGCACCGTGCCGGGTGTTTCCCCGTCGTCTCCTTTAATGGGCGCCAAACTGTCGGAGACGGGTATCACGGTTCCGTCTTTGGAGACAAGCAGGCGATCTTCTAACAGATTGATTATCAGCCCCTGGGTAATGACCTTTTCCACTAAACGTTTTTCCAGGCTGCCCAGATCTTCATCTTTTATATGGAGAACTTCCGTCAGCCTTTTCCCAAGGGCGTCTTCTTTTTTCCATCCCGTCAGCTCTTCAGCCACTTGATTCATGAAGGTTATCTGTCCTTCCTTGTCCGAGGCAATGACCGCATCGCCCACACTCCTGAGAACAGCGGCCAGCCAGAGCTCCGTCTTTCTTATTCTAACTTCCGCCTGATTTTTATACAGGGCTATCTCAATGGCTATGCGCAGTTCCCTGTCGTTAAAGGGTTTGGTGATATAACCATACGGCGTTGTTATTTTGGCCCGCTGCAAAATATCTTCGTCATCATAGGCGGTAATGTAGACGATGGGTATCTTGAAAAGCGCGTTGATCTGTTCGGCAGCCTTTATGCCGTCCATATCCCCTTTTAACACGATATCCATCAGTGCCAGGTCCGGTCGGGTTTCATCTGCCTTTTGAATCGCCTCTTCTCCTGAAGAGGCGATTGCACAGACAAAATAACCCATTGTTTCGACGCTCTTCCGGATGTCCATGGCCACTATTTTTTCATCTTCCACAATCAGTATTTTTACTTTCGGCATACGATTACCCCCGAGGTGTTTTATGTTTTCAGCGTTATCACGTACCTTGTCCCGCCGTTTCTGACCATTTCAATGGCACCGTCAAGCTGGGCAACGAGCATATTTACCAGTTGCAGCCCCAACGTTTCCGTGTTGCGAAAATCCATGTCTTCCGGAAAACCAACCCCATTATCTTCAAAGATGATTCGGACGTCATTTTCATCCTTCTTCATCTCTAGCCTGATTTCACCTCTCCTGCCGTCCGGCAAGGCATGCTTTAATGTGTTGGAGATGAGTTCATTGATAATAAGACCGCATGGTATGGCAGTGTCTACGGGAAGTATAACATCTTCCGCATTGATTAACAAAGAAATGGCTTCCAGGTTTGTATTGTAGGAGCGGAACAACTGCCTGGCCGTCTCCCGGACATATTCTCCAAAGTTTATCTCGGCAAAGTTTTCGGATTTGTACAGCATGGAATGAACGGCGGCCATCGCCCTGATGCGGTCCTGGCTTTCCCGGAAGATTTCTTCTACCCTTTCATCCCCGCTATACTTGGTGTTCAACCTGAGCAGGCTGGCAATGATCTGCAGATTGTTCTTCACCCGATGGTGGATCTCCTTCAGAAGCAGCGCCTTTTCCCTATTGGAGCGAATCAATTCCGTTGTCTGCTGCTTCCGTTCGGTGATGTCCTGCCCCTGGGCAATCGTGGCGATAAGGGTCGCCCTGTCTGTGGTGTAGATGTTTGCCGAATTCCAGAGCGCTGTCCTGATCCCGCCATCTTTGCAAAGTATGGGGATCTCGACAGACTCCCAGTATTCACCGCTCAAAGTGCTTTCAATCAGTACAAGCGATTCCTCCCGACTTGAAACAGGGAATAGGATTTGCAGATTTTTGCCTATAACCTCTTCTGCCATATACCCCGTAAGTCGTTCAAAGGCGTGGTTGAACCGGGCAACCATAAACTCTTGATCCCAGACGATAATGGGGGCATTGGCATAGTTGAAGAGGTTGTCGAGATACGCATTGGTCTCCCGCATCCCTTCCTCCGCCCGTTTATATTTATCAATATTCTGAAATGTCCCAGCAAGTTTTACTATTTTACCGTCGCTGTAAACGGCCCTTCCAAGCGACCGCACCCAAATCTTATCTTTGCTGCCTGAAGGAGTGAAAAGGGATTCAAGATCGTAAGGTTCGCCAGTCTCTATGGTTTTCTTCAATGTTTCCTTTAAAGCGGGGATGGATTCAGGTGCATAGAATTTTATGGCTTCTTCCAGCTTCGGCTTATATCCCGGCTCAACTCCGTGGATCCTACCGACCTCTTCCGTCCATGAGACCTCCTCGGTCGAGAGGTCAAGCTCCCAACCTCCGACTTCAGCCATTTCTCCGGTATCCCTTAAAAGCTGAACACTTTTCTCCAGTGCTTCCTCTGTCCGCTTGCGGGCGGTGATGTCGTTGTATAAGACTTGAAACTGTCTTTCACCATCCCAGAGTATTTCTTTGCGGAAGACATGGATATGGCGGACTTCACCATCTTTCCGGATGATTCTTGTTTCGTATTCGGACGGGGCATAATCACCTCGTTTTCTTTTTTCCCTTCTTATCTGGTACTCGGCAAAGCTCTCCGGGGTGTAGCGCTTTACTACGGGGGTTGTTTTCAATTCCTCAATGTTGTCGTAGCCATAGATATCCAGAATGGCCCGGTTGACATAAATGGTCTCACCTTCTTCGGTCACGATGCGCACCCCCAGCGGGGAGTCATCCAGGGAACGGCGGAAGTTCTCTTCAGACTGATGCAGTGCTTCCTCCGCCTGCTTGCGCTCGGTGATGTCTTGGATGTGTCCAATAAAATACTGGGGCGTGCCTTTAGCTGATCTTCTACAGTTGCCAAAAAATAGTTTTGCGATTACGGACAGATAGATATCCTGAAAAAGTTCTTGGCACCACATTTTGCTCTTTGACAAGAGGTCAAACAAGTCATGATATCTCCCGGATTGTTGGGGGCATGGCGATGCCGACAGCCTGGAAAACCTTCCCGCAGGCTCCTATGCATTCCGTTCTGACGGCCAGGGTTTTACCGTTATCCTCAATGGTAATCTCCTGAAGCGCCTTGAGATCCTGCTTGATATCCGCCCACTCAAAACAGTGACCAGCCTTTTCGAGCCTGCGATCCAGTTCCTTTCTTAGTACCAGGGCAAGGAAACTGCAAAACACGTGGCCTCTGATCGTTTCGTCCCTCTTGTGGAAGATAGGTCTGGTATCGAGGATGGACTTCATGTCCCTGAACACGTGCTCCACCTGCCAGAGTTCCTTGTACTTGAGGGCTACCTGTTCTGGAGTCATGTTTGTATTGGTCTTGAGAACCCACTTGCCATCGAAGCGCTCTTCATCACTGATCTTCTGCTGATTTATAGAAACGGTGTCCCGATCCAGGGACAGATACTTCCGGTAGCCCTTGTTGCCTACAAGAGATTTCGGATTGCTCTTGATTTTCTCCTGTAGGGCGTCGATGATAGCCTGCCGGTCAGCGGCATCCTTCCTGACCTGCCTTTCGTTCAGACATACAATGTAACGGCGGTTATCGACATGGACTTCCTTGACCTTCAGCGGAGAAGGGTCTTTGGAGGATATACCCTCCGGATAGACCTCCCGATACCGGCCGGCTCTGGAGAGGACTTCTTCCTTGATCTCTTTGACCATTCTCATTCGGGCACCCAGGATATAGGGGATATTTTCCTTTTCCAGATAGGCCAAGGTCTCTTCGCTGATCATCCCACGGTCGGAGACGATGCAGAACTGCTTGATCTGGAAACGCTGTCTTATCCTCTCGATAACGGGAATCAGGCTCTTTACATCCGCCGTATTCCCTGGCCACATCTCGCAGCATACGGGATTGCCTTCATTATCAAGGACGACACCGACAACCATCTGATGTAAATCAGGACGATGATCCTTACTGTGGCCAAACTGACCGATCGTCTCGCCGCCATCACCTTCAAAGTAGATTGAGGTGGTATCGAAGAAAACAACGTCAAGTCCGGTAAACAGATCGCGACGCACCCGGAACATGTCCTCTTCAACCATATCCTTGATGCATCTCGGTGCAAACGGCGTCTTTCCTTTCTGATCTTCCAGCTCTTCCCCAAGAAAGGCCATGGCACGATAAAAGTGATGCAGGCTCAAATCGTCAACGCCGTTGATCACATAGTCTCGGTGCCACTTGTCGCAATACCTGTCGGAACCGGAAACGAAAAGCCGGTGCAGAACGGTCAGAAAAACAGCTCTCTCCACATTAAAGCCGAATTTCCTTTCAGCAAGATGGGCTTGGATGATCCTTCCGATATCCAACTCCTTCCACAGCCTGTCAAAAATCAGAGAAGGTCCGATCTTCTTCGCCGAAGCATGAACATCGCTTTTCCCTGAGAGGATCAGAAGAACCTTTTCTGAAAATCTGGATAGAGAGCGCACCAGAGTCTCGATATCACTCCCGGCCTGAAGTTGATCCATTCGGCCAATGGTGGCGATGACGCGCTGGACGGTTTTCTTCCCGTCCCGGCGATTCTCAACAATTTGGAGATACTGATATTTTCCTGATTTTTTGAGCCTTGCAAACATGGGGTCTCTCCTTATATAGACACCCTATATTTAGTGAATGATTCATCTATTGTCAAGGATAATCACTAATATCTGTGGCACCGCATATTTGAAATATTCCCGATTTTTCAAAGAACGATTCAATAATTACAGGGGGTTATAAAACCACCCCTCAATTTGCTGTAGAAGAAAAGTTA
>JAPLJS010000056.1 GCA_026388545.1 Deltaproteobacteria bacterium | reverse complement strand
ATACCGTGAGGTCTACGGCGAATATCCTGATCCAGGGTACTACTGATAATGCCTTCTATTTTCCTCAATGGCCTGAGGCTAACAGATGATCTTCGTTTCCGGTAAAATCCTGCGGGCGCACATCAAGAATGTATGTTTTTCGCTTGCAGGTTTTTCCATGTGCTCTCCGAGTACCATATATCGATGAATTCGAGAATGGAGCCTCTTTCTCTTTTCATGATCTCTTCTGCGATAGGACCTCTGAGAAGTTTCTTGATGCTCTTGAACGCGACCCCGTCTTTTTCAGCGTATTGACCAGCGATTTTTTTCGCTTCCGCCTCCAAATCAACTTCTGATGAGATTTGATCAATCAGTCCCATCCGGTATGCTTCCTCTGCCGAATACATTGTCCCGGTATATACTGCCCTTTCCGCGTTCTTCTGTCCCAGTAACAGTTTCATCATCTCAATACTTCCCGCAAACAAGGACGAGTTGAAGTTGATTTCATTGAGAGCAATCTTTGCCTTCCCGGCAACCATGATCCTGTAATCGCAGGCGATGGCGAGCATACAGCCTCCCGCGATGGTGTGGCCGTTGAGCGCCGCAACGACCGGTTTTGGATACACGAACAGGTACGTAGTGAAATCCGTGAACTTGGTGAGATATCGGATAAATGATTCTTTTGGGTAGCGCAGAAACTCCGGAATATCAAAACCAAAAGTAAAAAATTTTCCTGTCCCTGTAAGGATAATAGCACTTACTTCGGCATCGTCGGCAAGGGCCTTCAAACAGTTGGCCATTTCATCAATCACTGTTTCATTAAGGGCATTCACTTTCCCTCTGCTTAGTGTGACCGTAACGATTCCCTGATCATTTACATACTGTACATACTGCATCATTTCACCATCCTTCCATTACGTTTTTTACTTGTTAATGGTTTACGGGCTCATCACTCTCAAAAACCGACTCTATGTGTTTATGGTATCTCGAAGAGCCGCCGGGGGCTCCTTGTTAATATTTCATTCCCCTTTTCCTTAATGAGAATCATATCTTCCAGCTTCACAACCCCGGCAGCCTCATCCATCATGTGAATATCCAACGCGATAACATAATTCTCGCCGACTTCGGTATGGTCATACTCTGAAGGTATGGGAGGTTCGTTCAGTTCCAGGCCGATCCCATGACCGATAAGCCGGGACTTTTTCCCTTTACCGAAATTTTGAAAATGATCTGATCTTCCGAGTTCTTTCGTCTTTTCAATAGCAATTCTATAGATTTCACTGCACTTCATTCCAGGCTTGATATGATGGATGAGGTGATCAGCAATGGTCACCAGATCGTTAAACATGGATTTAATCTCAGGAGAGGCCTTTCCCAGGCAATATGTTCTCGTCTGGTCCGCGTGATATCCTTCAACCAGTGTGGGGATATCAACGATGACAGTATCCCCTCGTACTATCTTCCGCAGTGAGGGACCCGCAGGCACGGATGAACTTAGCCCCACACCGGTGATGGTGTAAACAACACCGCTGATCTTGAACAGGTTTGGTCCCGACGAAATTGGTCCTCTACTCATGAAGAAATCGGGTTGCCGGATGAAGAAAATCCCTTCATGCCCTGCAAGTCGATGAGCGTTTTCAACGGCGGCGGCAAGTTCAAGTTCAGTGATCCCTTCCTTCAGAGTAGCAAGAACCGCTTCATGGCCCCGGTGAATTGCATCACAAGATTTCCTGATTTTTTCTATCTCAGAGGCATCCTTCCTCTTTCTCTGTTCCAGGACGAGGGGAGATACATTTACAAATTCATAACCGGAAAATATCTTTTCCATCTCCTTGAACTGTTCTACGGTTACAATATCCAATTCGGCGCCGACCCTTTTACTTCCCAATTCCCGCCCGGAGAACATTTCTTTGAATATATTTCCCAGACGACGTTCTTCTCGAATGTTCTCTTTGTTGACAAAGACGTCGTCCATAGCGAATTCAAAACCGCTCCTGACAAATAAGAAATAATCGTCAGGCAAAACAACCAGATATGATGGCTGTGCCGTGCCTGTGTAGTACAATATATCCCGGGAATAGAAGAGCAGAACTCCCCCTAACTCTTGTTCTCCGATTCTATCTTGCAGGATTTTAATTCGGTTTTCTCGGTTCATAAACGACACCTCCTTTTCAATAAGAACCCAAGTATGCCTGCCTCGTTAATAATTTTCACTGTATTTTATCAACAACCGAATACGCTAACCAGGATGATTAAATATAATTAGCAATGTTAACCATAGGGGAGACGCCGACTCCTCCTGGAAATGATTAATTTTGAACGTTAACATACTTACAAAATGGGTTTGATTTACTCGGGGATTGGGTGGGTTTATGTAAAGTGGATGGGCGATGTATCGAAAAAGTTTGATTGACATCGGAGGTTACTCCAGTGCCTTCCGTTGCCATATCTTTAGAATCATGATGGCTTTATCTTCAGGCAAGGGATGCAATCCCCGCTCATAGTTGGAGAGGGTTTGCCTTGTCACGTCCAGTGCTTTGGCCAGTTCTTCCTGACGAAAGTAGTAATCAGCCCTGAATTGCCTGATGATCGCTTGATTAGCCATCAGAGATTCTGCGGTTTTCGGAATATCACGAGAGGGAGATTCCTGCCTGTATTTTTTCTTAGAAACCGGTCTTTTCCGCCGAAGCGGCAATTTAGCTCTTTCCTTGGCATCGGCTATCCGCCAGAGGTCTTCTGATAATTTCACGGTAAGTGCTGTATTAAGCCAATCTTTAAAGTACCCCCTGCTGCGCGCCATTGGTTCTAAGACTGGAATACTTTCTATCACACCTAAGTCTTCGAGGCGCTGATGGGCTTCGATAAATGTATCAACAGTCTGTCCGGGGTGCCTCCAGTTTATCTCTTCACCGCAAAAATCTAAAATAGTCTTCGGTGTAGCACGGGCAATCATTCCTTTTTTTCCGGCAACAGTACCGACGATGATCCAGTAGGTCCCCAGTTTTTTCGTCAAGGCATCATGGTAAGGACTGAGGTGTAACAGAGACTTGCTGTAATACCCGATCCAGAAAAGTCCCTCAGGGTCGAGGAAATGAGACAGTGCCTGTCCGCAACGAAAACGAAAAGATGTCCACTTCTGCCCTTCATGCTTGTATTCTATATCCAGTATATCTAAGAGCCTGTCCGGACGGTCTTTACCGAATGTAACCTCTCCACCTGTTTTGTAATCACTCCAGGACATGGTCAGACGCATATCAGCAAGTCGCAATACCTCTTGCTTAAAATCATCATAGAGATTCTGTGTGCTGCCATGTCGGACACGAACGCCGCGTAATTGAGCAATATCTTCAAGACTGATCCTGGCAATTCCCCTTTTAGGATCCTGTAGTTCTGCAATACGTGACATCAGAATCAAGAATACATCTGCAGTCTCAACTGATAGATTTTGTACAGCATTTCTCAGACTCCCGGAATAGATGAAACTGAGGCGGGGTGTATAGTAGAGCGCTATGGAATGATGAAAACGATTCCCGAAATCGGGTGGTGGTGCAAAAAAGAACATTATATGCCCAGCCCTTGATTCATATTTGTATAATGGGCGACCATATAGGTCAGACTCCCACATGCTTTTTGGACCACCTGCATAAATAGCTCGTAACGCAGAATGGATCAAGGGGCTTATTGGAATGGGTAGTCTTTTGTTTTCATGATCTAACTTCCTGTCAGGTATCTTATTGATTTCAGGATGAGGTGGGAAATCGCGATCATGTCTTCTGACTGTCTTAATCATTTTAATCACTATAAGACGTTTGAAAAATAATCATGTCTTCATTACGGGAGAAGCGAAGCAATCTTACAACATATTCGAAAAAGGCGCTTTTCAGATATTGCGCATTCATCACATAGAAAGCAGCCAAGATCGTGAGTTATTGATTTTAAAGTATACAGTAAAATAGAAGGCATTATCAATAGTAACCTGGATCAGGATACTCGCCGTAGACCTCACGGTATATATCGCAAATCTCCTGGATGGTTGTAAGGTCTTTCACTGCCTCTATACAGTAGGGCATGACATTCTTGCCCTTCTCGCAGGCATTTTTGAGATTCTTGAGACATTTTTTCACAGCTTTATTGTTCCGCTTCCTTCGAACCATGTTTAAACGTTTTATCTGCTCGATTTCCAGAGTATCCTCCACCTCAACGGGTTTTATGGATATTTTCCCATTTGAATTATATTTATTCACCCCAATCATAATTTTTTCGCCAGCATCAATCTGCCTTTGGAACTTGTAAGCTGCATCAGCTATCTCCAACTGTGGGAAACCCTTTTCGATAGCGACTACCATGCCGCCCATCCTGTCGATCCTGTAGATGTAGTCCCAGGCCTGCTGTTCCAATTCATTTGTGAGTGCTTCTACAAAATAGGAACCGGCAAGCGGATCAATTGTATTGGCCACCCCTGTTTCCTCTGCGATGATCTGCTGGGTCCGGAGAGCAAGCTGCAAGTCATGGTCAGAGGGAAGACTAAGAACCTCGCACAACGAATTTGTATGGAGAGACTGGGTTCCTCCAAGGACAGCCGCCAGGGCTTCCAGTGCTGTTCGGACAAGGTTATTGTAAGGCTGCTGGGCAGTGAGAGAGCAGCCCGCGGTCTGTGTGTGGAAACGCATCCACCAAGACCGGGGCTTCCTGGCTTTGAAGCGGTCACGCATAATCCTTGCCCACATCCTCCTTGCTGCCCGAAGCTTCGCAATTTCTTCAAAGAAGTCAATTTGGGAGTTGAAGAAGAAGGAAAGTCTCGATGCAAATGAATCAACTTCGAGTCCCTTTCTTCGGATTACAGCATCAACATATTCTATTCCGTCACGCAAGGTGAAAGCAAGTTCCTGAACCGCCGTGGAGCCTGCCTCCCTGATGTGGTACCCGCTGATGGAAATAGTGTTCCAATTCGGGACGTACTTCACACCAAATTCCACAGCATCACAGACAAGTTTAACTGATGGATCGAGGGGACACATCAAGGTCTTCTGTGCAATGAATTCCTTGAGCATGTCGTTCTGAATGGTTCCGGATACTTTGGTCAACGGGATACCTTTCAAATCAGCAACAGCGCAATACATGGCCCAGATGACAGTGGCAGGCGGATTGATGGTCATGGCGGTTGTCACCTTGTCCATGGGAATTCCATCGAGAAGGGTTAAAAAATCTTGCAGGGTATCGACGGCAACACCGCATTTTCCACATTCTCCACGGGCCTTTGGCGAGTCTGTATCGTAACCCATTAGAGTTGGAAAATCGAAAGGAATGCTGAGACCTGTTTGCCCCTCCTTGAGAAACTTATGCCATCGTCTGTTGGTTTCCTCGGCAGTGCCCATCCCGGACAACATCCTGTAAGTCCAGTATTTCCCTCGATAGCCTGTCACTTGATTTCCGCGCAGGAACGGAAACTGTCCCGGGTACCCGATATCACGGACAAAGTCTATGCCTTTTATATCCTCAGGAGTATAAAGCCTCTTGATCTCTAAGCCAGAAATGGTCGTCCAATGAGATTTTTCGTCGTGGTCTTTGGAAACACGTTTCCGAACCTCATCTTCCCACTTTTTCTGTAGACTGCTTGATTGATCCAATAATTCTTTTGCAAAGTACATGGGTCAATCGCCCCTTGTCTCAAAAAATTCTTTCGATTTCATAAGCCAGCTCCGTCTTTCCTTTGTCACCATAAAAGCAGGTGGTATTTGGAAGAACTTGCTTTGTTCTATACGCCAATGCTTGTATTTCTTCGGGCGTGGGAACACGCCAGGGCAGACCCTGGATGGGCAGATAGGCATCTATTCTGAAGGGGATGGATCGGTCCACGGAAGCGATGAAGGCGGCGATCCGCAAAATTTCTTCCTCATCGACGTAGCCGGGAATAAAAACTGTCTCCGTATGTAGCAATAGGAATTTACATGAGGCGATCTCGATGAAGTTCTTCAGGATGATCTCGTTATCATCGTTTGTATAATCTCGATGCAGGGAGGGCGTGACGGCCTTGATGCTGAAAATGATCTCGTCCAGGAGCATCAGCGGCGGAAGAATCTTGCCGTTTGTGAGAAGAAGGAAGGAGCAGCTTCTATGCTTTTTCAGGGAGTCCAGAATCACCGGAAGAAGAGGATCGCACATGGGCTCCGCTCCCATGAGGATGATCTGCTTTAACGGTAGAGGGTTGAGGAGTTCATGGAGCTGATGGAGCGACAAAAAGCGGTCAGGCCTTTTACTCTTGTAGCCATGGTCATAGATCCGGAAGCGGGTTTCGGGAAGGTGACAATCAAAAGCCTCCTTTTTAAGAAGGCAGAGCCGGCAGCTCAAATTGCATCCCCAGAAGAATAGACAACATATACCATATTCCCGGGAGTAGGTTATATGGTAGATATTTGTCCGCGGTGAATTGTTCTCTGTCACGGCACAGTCCAAGAAAATGGCTATTACCATTGATATGATATCGCTCGTTGAAAGAATAATAACACACATGCAGGATAAAAGGTGATTAATATTTTAAGGCTGTTAGCTCTGGCGAACGTTCAAAATTCATACATGCCTTCTCCACGAACAAGGGATCATTGGGTAATGCGCCGGGTTATGAGGGTCTCGCGGCCTCTGCGAACCAACAGCTGGGCAACGCTTCTGATATTTTCTTCACTATATAACGTGAATTCATCCTTATAATATTCCCTGAAGATCTCCTCAGCCAATTCGTTACCCTAATATGAGAGTTAATCTAATCAGCAGTGATTTGCAGGTATTTTCCAGCTACCTCCTCAGCGAGAGTGACAGGGTCCGTTTCACTTTTAAGCAGTTTATCGATCATGCGGTCCATCTCGCCTTCCATAATTAGTTGGTTTAAGATTGGGTCAAGAATGCATGAAGCAAGGGCATCGTTTAATTCATGAAATGATCGACGACGTATACGATCGACGATCGTATTGTTGTGGACGAGATACTGGTAATGATCCCGGATCGTGGTTGACACATCTTCAATGCCCTTTCGGAACTTCTCTGGTTCGAAGACATTCTCAACAGTAAGAATCGGGGGTCGCCATTGGCCTGACTTGATTGGCGACATGTCAAGAATGGTCATCAATTCCCTCTGAAGCTTATTTGTTCCATCACGGTCTGCCTTGTTGATGACAAAGATGTCGGCAATCTCCATGATGCCGGCTTTGAGAACCTGAATTTCGTCGCCCATTCCGGGAACGAGGACGAGCAAAATCGTATGGGCATAATTCATGATCTTTACTTCTTGCTGACCCGCACCCACCGTTTCCACAAGTATGAGTTCTTTCCCCATGGCTTCCAAGACATGGATCGCCTCGCCGACTGCATTCGAAAGTCCTCCCGTTGCGCCGCGTGTAGCCATGCTTCTCACAAAAACCCCCGGATCCTCTGCATGCCGTTGCATGCGAATTCTGTCACCTAGAATTGCACCTCCGGTAAAGGGGCTGGTGGGATCGATGGCAAGAACGCCTACAGTTTTTCCGAGCCTGCGGTTCCATTCGATGATGCCATCCACCAGTGTGCTTTTCCCCGCTCCCGGAGATCCGGTAATTCCCACAACATGAGCATTACCTGTATGACGGAAAATCTCCTTGATGACCTGCCGCGCTTCGGGAGTATTATCTTCAATATTCCTTATGAGGCGAGAGGCGGCACGGACATCTCCTTCTCTGATCTTTTTTGACCTTTCCATGATTTAGTCCTATTTTATGCTGAGGCACTACTTCTTCTGGTAGAAACTCTTTTATAACTGAGGAGGACTCTTAGCCTGAAGCTTAAGAAACATGGCAAACATATTTTGGATGAATATACTAAAAGCATAAATCAATAAATCCTGTGATAGAGGACGGCTAAAGACGGACGCAACTCTACGGGGAGGGGTTCACACCCAAGCTGATCGTCTCCCTGCTCCTTCGAACCAATAGCTGGGCAACATTTCTGATATTTTCCTCACTATATACGGTGAATTCATCTCTGTAACACTCCCTGAAAATTTCGTTCGAGATTATATCATTGTCTTCTCGTTCTTCCATTACCCTGGACAACATTTTCAGCGCCGCTTGACGGGCGTCCCTGAAAGCGCTCTCTACATGTGAACCGATTATAGGGCCCTGATGGCCGAGGCCCAAAATCTTCGGTTTGAGTGACTTCATGCGATTGATGGTGTGTAAGTACTCAATAAAATCGCACAAGAAGAGGGGTAAAAATCCCCGTCCGGGGTAATGAAATCCCAGAGAGTCTGATAAAATTAATGCGTCAATGTTCGATATATGGACGACGATATTCCCCGGAGAATGTCCTCCTACTTTTATGCATCTCAGTACAATATCTCCCAGGTCGATCTCATATTCATCCTTTACGGCAACGTGAATTTCGGGAAAGAAAAATTCTGTTACCGGTGAACGCCCTGGTCTGTTTCCAATATGTGACAACATACCTGACATGAATCGGTCTTCCTTCATCAAAACGGGCAACGCTTTGGGGTGAGTGAGAAACTCCTTCGCTCCCTTTCCCGCTACCAGCATGGCTTCCGGGAACTTCTCACGGAGTCCTCCCAGGCCGGTGACATGATCAGCATGTGGGTGAGTTACGACAATATATTGAGGAGAAATATTCAATGAATCCAGTTGCATGATGACTGAATCCACGACTGCTGAAACGCCCACCTCGATAAGAGCCGAGGCATTCTTGCCTTTTACAAGATAGAGATTAAAATAATAATTACCCAGAACCCAGAAATTATCCGCCAAGGCTATCGGGAATTTATCAGACATTTCTAACGTGCGTTCCCGAACTTCACTGTACAAATCTTCGCTTCTTTCATTTTGAATCATTTTAATCTCCTTTACTAAATAGAAATTTAGGTACGGTTAAAATTTTTAACGAATAGTAACACATGACCTAATGCGTCGACCGGCGTGATTAAAAGAGTTAGCGATGTTAACCATACCGGAGACGCCGATTCCTCCTGGAAACGATTAATTTTGAACGTTAACATACTTACAAAATGGGTTTGATTTACTCAGGGATTGGGTGGGTTTATATAAAAAGGGAACGTCCTTTTTATTTTGCCGGCGCCGGTGCAGCCGGTACGATGGTATCAACGGCAGTCTTGGCTTTTGCTTCGGCCTCGTGCTTTTGGACCCATTCGGATTTAGGCAAGACATCGGGTATGGCTTTTTCAAAGACGCCGAAATTCCATAAACCCCAGAGGACGGCAAGGATCACTATAAGCGCAACAACCTTGTTACGACCGGTCTTGCTCTCGGCATAAGGGTCAATCAGGTCGCGGCGCGAGCCGGGCGGAGGGCTGGCTATGGCGGTAAGTGAACTGCCGAAGGGGATGTTAATGCGGGCGCGGGTATTTATTGCCCAGCCGTTGGCGTCAAGGATGGGGCAAAGATTGCGTTGCCTTAGTTTAAGCCAGGCAATGATCATCGATGGGCCCGATATCAGGAGCAGGAGGACAGCAATGCCCACCGGCATCCAGAAACCGAGGCCGAAAAACGCCTGAAGGAACATGCCCAGGGCCGCAGTAATGCCGCCGACGGCAACACCGAGGGCGGCGACCACCCCGATGTCGATTTTGGGTTTTGCTGCAGGCGCCGCTCCGGAGACAGCCTTTTTACCCGCGGTAATGGAGGATGTCATGACCTTGTCGGTGGCGGCGGCGTCGGCTGCCGCAGCGCGTTTGGCCACCTGCTCTCCAATAAAACGGATTACACGCTTATAAGGGGACCAGAAGGCCTGACGGATACTGATTGGGTTGTCGACGATCTTAACAATAGTTGCATGCCAGTCCCGGCCCTTGCGGTCGTAAAAGATGCCGTTGCGGCCGACCATGAGGTTATCCGAATCGCCGTCTGTGAATGCCGCGGCGATGGTCATCTTTTCATCGGTGTCCTGGCGTGTGAGGTCACAATAGGCCAGGAAAATCCTGCTCAGATGAGCCAGTGATGCATGCTTGCCCATATCGTCAACGTGTATGCACAGGTCGCAACTGCGTTGATCGAGGTACAAAGTGCCGGCCTGGAATATCGCTTTGTCCTTGCGGCCATAGAAATCATGGAATGAAACAAAATTGTTCAGCAGTTTATAGAGATCCCGGTTATAGCGGACGAGCCGGTCAACATCGGCAATAGTATTTGCTTCTGATTCCAGAGACTTATCCTTTTCAATCAGCGCGGTGACGGCATTTTTGCCCGCACCGGCTAAGATTTCACGGACGCGCTTCATGCCGAGTGTTTCGACGATTGTTCCGGCTTTACTGCCACTCCAGCCGTCAAACCCTGTAAAACGGTCTTTTATAGCGGACCATTGCCTTTCAGTAAGCATGGACGTGTCGCCAAGCAGAGGCTGGATGACCGCAGACTGAAGCCGCGCGATGGTATCTGCCCATGCCGGGTTGAGATCTTCTTTTAATGGCAGGGGTTTGCCGGCTTCGATGCGCGAAAGGGGGAAGCCGGAGACTTCAGGGGCCGTAATTTCCATATCCTTCGCGGCAATTTCAAGATACTCGGACTCCTGACGATTCAGCGCCTCAAGGGCCCGTGGATCGAATGCCGCAAGCCGGCAGCGGGCGAAATAATCGTCTACTTTGGCTTTAACTGAATTCAGAATTGCGGCGGCGTCAATAGTGGCATCACCCATCGGCAGGAGATTTGCCGCGTCACTCTCCGCCACCGCCCACCAATCGGAGTAGGCTTGCAGTTCCGCGAAAAACATATCACATTTGGCCTGATCTATGCCTGGTTTACCGCTGCGGTCCGTCTCAGCGCCCAGACACGTTATGATGTCATTAATAACCACCCTTACCGCTTCATCATCGGCGGCTTCAGCCGGGATAATTCCATCGCCGTTAAAATGGGTCTCTGCGAAGATCTTTTCGGTATCAGCCGTATCTTCAATGCTGATTGTTGATGCATCCGGTTTGCCGAGGTTCGTCAGTATCTGCCTGGCTGATGCTAACAATTGCCTGCCTTCCGGTGCAGCAGTGTTAATAGCGTCCAACGCCAAGGAAGATGAGGATTTCAGAAGTTCGTCCGGGTTTTTCAGGAGAGAGACCGCCCATTTGGTTGCGGCGATGATTTCCGGAACGCGAATCCTTCCATCATGGTCGGTGTCAATCAGGCCGAGCGTTATGGTATCGAACTCAACGCCCCGGGTAGGGCAACTCAGTGCGACCCAGAGTTTCGGGTCGAGCTGATCGAGGGCCATGAGATCGGCTCCTGTTGACAGATGTACCTGGTCAAATCCGCCGGCACGTAAGAATCTCCATGTATGAGTCGGCGTTTGCTGAGAAGATGGGCGGTTGGACATAAAGGGACTCCTTTTTTTGATAGGAAATAACCTTGTCGCTAAAGAAGTATAGGGAAGAGATGTATCTATGTCAACAACAAATGACCGCAATAGATTGCTGTTGATTACGACGTAAAATAGTAACTATACAAGGGGAAGTGATCCCTGTATTTCGAAGAGACATCACTAAATCCCTTGACATTACACACTGCAATGTGTAATGTATTGTGCGGAGGTGAACTATGGCTACAAATCTCGCTATTGACGACAAGCTGATCGTGGAGGCGCAAGCCATCGGGGGTAAAAAAACGAAAAAAGATGTCGTAACGGAAGCCCTTCATGAGTATATTCAGAGAAGAAAACAATTACAGATAACTTCCCTTTTCGGTAACGTTGATTACGCACCGGACTATGACTATAAAAAAACGAGATCGCGTGAATGAAGGTTCTTGTTGATACGTCAATATGGTCTTTAGCCTTGAGAAGAGCCGGTGAGATTTCGGGGGAAGATCGAGTCCTTGTTTCCGAACTCCGGGAACTGATCAATGAGGTTCGGGTAGCCATCATAGGACCCATTCGGCAGGAGTTACTCTCCGGTATCTCGACGAAAGCTCAATTTGACACCTTAAAAGAACATCTGCATGCTTTTGAAGATCTCCCCATTTCCCGGGAGGATTATGACAGGGCGGCAGCATTCTTCAATACATGCCGCCAATCGGGCATCCAGGGCTCCCAGATCGATTTTCTTATCTGTTCCGTCGCCGCAGGCGCCGGTCTGCCAATTTTCACATTGGACCAAGACTTCCTTCTTTATGTAAAACTCCTACCGATTATCCTTTACAAGCCACGGGGGAACTGATGTTCTGGTGCAATAAAGTCATGGTAAAATAATTAGATTTTATGTCCCCAGAAAATATCCCAATTCTTAAAATACGCGCCATGGCGGATCGGCTCAAGATATTATAGGTATGTCAATAGAGATAGTGTTATGTCCCCAGAATTCCCCTATTTTATCCGTGTTTAAGGGTTGTCGTGTTTATGACAATCTTTACTTGATAAAATAGCAGATAAGTTGTTGAATTCATTTTATTATCAAGAACTCCAGCGCTTTCTTAATTCAATCAATCTTTTATCTTTCAAAAGAGATGGATTTACTTCACCAATCCGTTTAAGCGTATCCCCCGTTCCATAGGGCCATTCAGAGGTATTGTCAGGCAGAACAGCAAATAGAAGCGCCAGAACTTTTTCCGGATGCAGGTCAATAAGTTTAGATTTATTAAGCTCGTATATGAATAGACCTTGTTTATCAGTCTTAGATACCAGCGGGAGGATTATGTCGGCAAGGCTTCCGAAGGTGTCGGCATCTGTGAATGCCAGTTCACAAAGGGCAGTAGAAACCCGAGAGCCCTTTGCCTTCTTATGTCTCGGCCATACTTCCGTAAGGAATGTAGATAAATTTGCTTTGTCTGCTTTCTTCCCTGTAAGCCAGTTTTTGGATTGCCATAAGATTTGGACCCGGAGATTGTCATCAGCCTTGAGGAGGATATCTCTCATTTCGGCATTTGTAATAAGACGCTCGCCTGTCCTGGGGAACTTGTTCCACCAAAAGGCTAAAAGAATACCGGATAAAGCCTGTAGATGGCCTTGTTTCTCGATTGTCTTATTGGATATAAGACGAATCATGAAAGATTTCAGGGCTTCGAACAGCTTAAAAGAGATTCGCGGGTTCCAGAAGAACCCCGACCAGAAGGCCTTTTGATCATCGGCATCGCTATTGAGAAAGGGAAGCAGGTTCATCCGTGTCCAACGAGAATCCCTCGCATAGAACCATCCCAGAGAATGGATGAACATTACAAGGGCATGCCGGTGCAGGTTCCCCTCCAAATGAAGCAATTCTTCGACGCGTCTCTTCCAAAACGACGGCAGGCTTTTCTTCTTACCCAAATTATCTATCGCCGGATCATTCATCAATGCCTGGGCCAGTTTGCCAACCGGAGCATTCAGGCCCTCCGTGGCAAAATCAGGATCGTTCTTCTGCCGTACGATGTTCGAGGGTGCGCTTGCCGGCTTTGATTTAATGACGGCAATTAACCGCTCCCATATCTGCCAGAATCGCTCCTGTTGCGTTGCCAAAAGACCCTTGCTGGCATTTAAAAGCCATTCTGAAACGGGTGAAATGATGCCGCAGATTACATCATCCGGCATTTTTAAAATATTGCTACCAATCTGCGCTGAAAAGTCCGTAGAGTCCTTTTTCCGAGCCTCTGCGTATAGGAATGTCCGCCATGCCCATTCGGGATAATCGTTGCGGCCCGCGTTACTGACAAGCGCGGCAAGGGCAAGTTCCGGCCTCTCGGCCGACAATCCGGCAAAGGGATCATTCTCCCTTAATCTGTCAAAATCCGTGCCACTAAGTTCCTTTGCCTTTTGAAGAAGCGTCTCTGGAGGTTCGGTAAGGAGAGCGGAGTATCCCGTTTCTTTCTTGATCCACCCGCCGCGTCCTTCCATTGAATTAGCTGCCTTTTCCGCATACTGCGGCTGCCACTCGGGTGCTTGTTTTCGGAGTTTCTCGCTTTTCCCACTTAGGTCAAAACTGAATCGGCAGCCGTGATCTGCCAGCCAATGAAGCCGGTCTAATATTGTCCTAGCCCGTCTATCGATGTACTCTTTCTTTCCTTCTGATCCCCAAGACGATGGTCCTTGCAGCAATCGTCTTTCAAGCCGCGTTCTCGTTGCCTTTGGAAAATCATTCCATCGTTTTTCCAGGACGAGCAGCAAATCCCTTTGATGGCATCTTTCCCAAAACGAACGTATGCTTAAATTAGTGAGCACTTCACCGGCTTCTTTCCCATTGCAGATACGGGGTTCACCCACGATCCAGATCCTCAAATGGTCAAAAACCGCCTCTTCACCACTCCACCATGCCATGTATTCCTGCTTGGCAGCGCGCGGATCTTTTTCGAGAAGTCTTTTAAAAAGAGTAACGTAATGCAGTAAGCTACTTGATATGCCATGGGTTCTTTCATATGCGTCTCCCTCGGTACTTAAGTCAGGTTCAATCGGTGAAAGATGGTGGAAACCATATCTACCAATTTCCTGCTCAAGGTAGACCGCATGCTCTAAATTGCGTCGGAATTCTCGGACAGCGGCCAAGAGAAATTTATCGGGAATTTCGGCATCACCATAAGGCTTGGGATATTTAACACTTACGCTGACCATTTCGTTGCACTGAATATCCTCTTTACCCCTGGGTGGTTTTGGACCATTCCATCGGGGTCTCTCATCAATAGTGAGATAGGGCCGTCTGATCAAAGCAAATTCTTTGACTGCGGCGCTTGTCCATCCATCCCGATCAATAGAAGTTTTTAATTGATGCCAATCAAGGTCTGCATCTCTTTGCCGCGACCTCCACGCTTCGAGAATATAGCGCCAGGCCTTGCGAACTTCGGGAGGGCAAGCGTCCTTCTCATGTTTCACTAATTGTGAATGGATTAGATCCTGAAGAGCATGATGTACGCCAGATTGCCCGGTAGCCCACCATGCGGCCGCCGGTTGATGACAAATCTTGCTGATCCATACGCTCAAATGCTCCAGGCGTGATGGCAATCGGGGTACATTTATTGCCCAGTGTCCCCGCAGTGCTGCATAATGATCGTCTTGGAGGTTTTTGAGATCTGACTTGGTAGTCGTAAAAGCATCCCATTCACCGAAAGGAAACTCTCTTCTGGCAAAGTGGTTCTGTGGATCGAGTCTGGGTGGTGGTGTATCATCATCAAGCCTGTAGGCATCATAAAAAGGATCAAAATATTGCCGATCCTCACCATAAATATTCAGATGACCTGGAGTCATGTAGCGGATGGCTGGATCAAAAGCGCACAACCATTCTGCTGGGGGTGGATCATCCGCGTTGGAAAACCTCCTTGCCCCTTCAGATGTAGAAACAATGTGAGCGACTTGACCTCTTTCGTGGGGTGAGAGATCCTCAGGACCTTTCCTTGCCATGGCAATGATTTTCTCGAACCATACATTCGGGTCTTTTGCCCTTTCTGCCCACGCTGCGAAGGTATCCCAAAGGGCCTTATGATTATCCGCTTCGTCATATGCAATGGGATATGCTCCTTTTTGCTTCCATTTGGCTTCGGCATCTCCCGCGTTGCCTGCCTGAAAGGCATATACCCCCGCCAAAGATTTTTTATAGCTATTCAGTGCTTCCAGTAGGTAATGCACTGGAGGATCATCGGCAGCATACCCTACAAAAACAACAATATATTGATCTATGATTGATCTGATAAAAGAAGTTGCCCATCCTTCAGCGAGGTAAGCGCGTCCAAAACCTGCGCTGGATAGGACAAAGCCGTCTCCTTCGGCACATTGATACATGCTGTCAACACGTCCATGCAGATGAATTATCCCCTCGAATTCGTCATCACGCAGGGGATCCGGCAAGCGAGGAGGGCGGCAACATGGCAAGGTGGAATCACAGGCTTCGAAAAGGAGATCGAAGTTCGTCGTAACAATTCTGACTCGACCGTCCGGCAGTTTTGCCAAATCCAGCATGATCCGGTGTGCAGAAAGATCTGGCGCTGCGCTTGGTTTAAGTGCCTTTGCAACAGCTCGTTCAATATCTCGGACGGAAAAGTCTCGTTCCAGAAGCCCAAATACTCTGTCGGCAGATATGATCCCAGCCGCCCCCGTGATCCTATCCAATTCTTCTGCAGCATCGAGGAGCCTTCGTGCGGGATCCTGAGCTGTCACACCTAACGTTTCAATGACATGACGCGTCAATTGGGTAAAATCGGGTAGACTGGCACGTGCCCGAGATACCCCCGCCCCACAAATAAAAACGACTCTCCCCTCATCTCTTGCAACAAGAAGATCATCAGGAATTGATGGTCCAGTGGCTACAAATCTCATTTTTTCAGCCCCACATTTTTAAAAAAGAAGGTAGTAGAGTCAGACTTGATACTTGATATTTAATTTTCAAATTTAAAGCCTGACACCATTATACTTAAGGATAGCAATCTGCTGATCGCGGGCTAACCGGATCGCTGCTTTTTTGCACTTCTGGTTGCATGATTTGTTGAACCGGATTTAGGTATGAACTTGATTTTCAGATGGCAGCCAACAGCGTGGGCATATTTTTTCAGGGTTGTCAGGGATGGTGCATGCTTTCCAGCAGATTCCAAGCGTGAAACAGCACTTTTAGTCGTTCCCATCAACTCCGCAACCGCCTCTTGGGTGAGACCGGACTTTGAACGTGCCGACAACATCTCGCGGACAAGAGTATATTCTTCTTCCAGATCATTATATGCCTTGCTGAATCCTTTCCGTTTTTGGGCATTCTTGAGAAATGCCTTATGGTCGTGGGAAACAGGTTCGTATTTTAATTCATCCATTCTGTACCTCCTTCATCCTTTTCCGGGATATCTTCAGTTCCCGCTCTGGCGTGTCCGGTGTTTTCTTGATAAACGCATGAAGCATTACGACACGTTGGCCGATGACAAAACAGTAGAACACCCGTCCGATGCCTTCGCGACCTCGGGGCCTCAATTCGAAAAGACCGCCACCGATAGCACGTGAATGCGGCATGCGCAAATTCGGCCCGAACTCCATCAACAACTCCACGATCCGTGCATAATCGGCTAATATGCCGTCAGACCAGCTTTCGATTTCAGCTTTAACCCGTGAATGGAAGTAGACGATGGAATAACTCATGGCTGTTGGTTAGCATATATGCTAACATATGTCAATGGCAATTTTTCATAACCGTTTGAAAGAAAGCATTTCTATAAAAATTACTGAATACTCTCTCACAGGAATAAGTACGCATCAACCGGATGAACCTTAAATCGGTTCCGATCATTGGTCATTCAGGCCATTGTTCAGGCGAAGTCGGAAAGAAATCGATATCCTGGTGTCCTCTCACTCCGGGGATTTCCAGACAATTTCACACTGATCATTTTGGACTGGTAAAATAGGGTCATGGGGGGTATAAACTGACCACTTACGGCAAGAATAATTCCCAAAGTCTGTATAATCCCCCTCCGCTTATCCATCCCGCCGGGAAGGGGAATGCAACTTTGTTTGAGGCGTCACTTTTGTTTGAAAGAGGAAAATGAAAAGGAAACAAAGAATCTTTTCAAAAATAACAAAAAAACGGATCGTCCTTTTCCTCAGCATTTGTTTTGTTATTATCGCTACAGGCGTAGTACTTTATTGCCTGTACATTTCCTTTTTGATCGATAAACGTTTCTCGGCGAGAAGATGGAGTATACCGTCAAAAGTCTTTTCAGATACTACCCTGCTCTTTCCGGGGCAGTGGGTCAACCGGACCCTCTTTGTCAATAAACTGCATCGTCTCGAATACCGGGATGTTACGCATGTGCCGGGAAAGAGTGGTGAAATGCGGATTGTGGAATCGGCTGTTGAATTGTTTCTCCATGACCTGGAAATGCCGGCCAAAAAGCGGGATGGCTTTCCCGTAAAAATTGCGTTACGGAATCAGGAAATTGAGAGCATCACCCGTCAGGATAGTAATGAAAATTTGCCTCTCCTTGAACTGGAGCCGGAAAAAATCATGCTGTTTTTCGGTCCCGAAAGGCAACAGAGACAGCTCGTTTCCATCGATCGCGTTCCTGCATATCTCATTCACGCCGTTGTAACCGCGGAAGATAATCGATTCTACGAACATCACGGGTTTAATCTCCAGTCCATTCTTCGGGCCCTGTACGTCAATATACGACACGGGACGATCCGGCAGGGGGGATCGACGCTGACCCAGCAACTGGCCAAGAGTTACTTCCTGACGCCGGAAAGAACGTTTGCCAGGAAAAGCAAGGAACTACTCATGGCGCTCACCATGGAGGTCATGTATAAGAAAAATGAACTCCTTGAGATATACCTGAATGAAATTTACTTAGGCCAGAAGGGATCCGTATCGATCAACGGTGTCGGTGAAGCCTCTTTCTTCTATTTTGGAAAGCCCGTTGAAAGTCTCTCCCTGGCTGAGGCAGCGACGATTGCGGGGCTTATCAAAAGCCCCGGTCTCTATTCTCCTTATGTGAATGATACAAAGTGCAGAGATCAAAGGGACAAGGTTCTCCGCGACATGGCAAAGCTCGGCTACATTTCCCCGGAGCAGATGGAAAGCGCCCTTGCGGAGCTGCTTAAGCCGGTTGGTTTTACGGCATATGGAAAAAAAGCCCCCTATTTTGTCGATTACCTCTCAAAACAGCTTCCTTCCCTGTACTCTGCTGAAGTCCTTACTTCACTCGGGCTGTCCGTCTACACGACACTGGATACGCAGGTTCAGGAGGCTGCAGAGAAGGCCCTTGAAAGGGGATTGGCCCGTCTGGAAAAGACCTATCCATCCCTGAAGCGTTCCAATCCCGAGCAGAATCTCCAGGGCGCCGTCATCGTGATGCAGCCGAAGACGGGATATATCCTTGCCATGGTTGGCGGCCGGAATTACGGTACAAGCCAGTTTAACAGGGCTGTCCAGGCGCGCCGGCAACCGGGGAGCGCGTTCAAACCCTTCGTTTACCTGACCGGCCTTGATCAGTTTACACCGGCGACGCTCCTGTCCAATACTCCGAAACAGTATGAAGTTGACGGGAAGGTGTGGACGCCGCAGAATAAGGGGCCCGTTTCCGAAAAGGGGGTCAGAATGAGAGATGCCCTGGCACGATCGGATAACCTGGCTACCGTCGATCTTGCCATGAAAGTCGGTCTGGACCGGATTGTGAACACGGCAAAAGTCTTTGAGTTTTCAACGCCCGTAAAACCGCAGCCCTCTCTCGCACTGGGGGCCTATGAAGTCATTCCCCTCGAACTGGCAAGGGCTTACTGTACTTTTGCTTCCGACGGCCTGGAGCCTTATCCCCTGTCCCTGAAGGCCGTTGTGGATGAAAGTGGGAATGTCCTGGAACGAAGGCACATGACCATTCAGAACATAATCTCCCCGGAAAAAGCGTATGTCATGAGCGATATGCTCAGAAGTGTGGTGACAGAAGGGACGGGAAAATCCCTTAAAAACATGGGAATTTCTTTTCCCGTCGCAGGAAAGACGGGAACAACGAACGATTACCGTGATGCCTGGTTCGTCGGGTATACACCGGATATTTTGGTGCTGGTATGGGTGGGATTCGATAACGGGGAGAGCGTATTCGTGGAAGGAGCTGTTGCCTCACTGCCGATTTGGGCTGATCTCGTGAGTTCCATACCGCAGTACATATCGGGTGATTGGTTTATGGTGCCTCCCGGCGTTGTTAAGAGAAAAATCTGCTCGCAAAGCGGGCAGTTAGCTATCGAATCAAAATGTCCTGAGCCGATGGAAGAGGTCTTCCTGACCGACAATATACCTGCCGAATACTGTAAAATTCCTGAGCACCAGATTTATTCCGGCGGAACGTGGAAGAAGTGGTGGAAGAAGGTATGGAGGAAGTAGGAGATGAACAGCAAGACGATTCAAAAAGGGGTATTGTATTTATTTTTTCTTTTCCTGTCAGGCTGTGCCGCGATTGTTCCGGCGCCGCAGAAACATCCGCAGGCCACAACCCCGGAGACGACAATAGAAAAAAAGGAATTGCCCGAGGCAAAGCCCCGCCCTCGGGAAGTGGCGTCCCTTCATTTGACGGAACAGGGACAGATGCTCCTCGAAAGGGGTAAGGTCGATGATGCAATCAGTGTTCTAGAGCGGGCTGTCAGTATCCATGCCTCGAACGGGAAAAATTACTATTTCCTTGCAGAAGCCTGGCTTAAGAAAGGTAATTTTAAACAGGCCAGAGAGTGGAATCGACTGGCGGAGATGTATCTGGCGGGAGACCGTGAATGGTCACAGCGGGTTTACGACCAACGCGAGAGGCTTAAAGTGCGCACCCGGTGACATTGTTTAGGGAGGATCGGCAAGTCCGCCGCGTGCTCTATGAAGGTGAAAAACATTCACATTTCAGGCGGTTTTAGTCCGCTACAGGTTCAATAGATAGATCGACCTCTTCCAATGTCGGCTTTGCAGTGATCCAGCGCAGCTTCCATCGAGAGACCGGAGTTTGTAGAGGAGTGGCAGAGTCCGAAGACTGGTATTCCGCCCATACGGCCAAAGTGTACCACCAGTTCAAAATTGCCTTGTAACCCCAGAGGTGCACCTTGCTGGCCACACCCGGGTGACCGGCGATTAATAGATCGTACACGTCCCACTCAACTGCATTTCCGGGCAGAATTGATTCCACAGTCTTGGATCGTGAGAGGGCTTCGGTTACACCTTGTACCGATCCGCCTTCCTGGGCCAGCGTGGCATGCGATACAAAACCTTCCACCGCCGTATCGCCGGTATTGCGTATCGAAAGAATCGCTCTGCAGAACGGTATTTCCTTACTCCCGGTTACCCCAAGTTTTGATGGGACAGCCTGAAGGGCTATCTCCAGGCGGCGTTCGTGTCTGTTCGTCACTTCCTTGGCTGTTGTTTCTGACATAATGGCCTCCTCCCTCGGCATGGATGACTGAACATCTTTTTACCCAATTCATTACATAAAAAACTACGCTTTTAAAAGAAATCTGTCAAATGCTGATTACATGAAGCTATTTTCTGACGCAACAAATTTTGTTATTATTTATGTTACGGAATTCACAAATTCCCATTTGTATCAACGAAAATTACTAAAATTATTGAGAAAGTGAGGCATATCAGGAAGCAAAGTTAAATAAACCTTGACATTAAGTTTGGGTCGTACTATATTACCACCACTAGTTATACCCTTCAGCTATAGTAATAGTTGGTCAATAGGGTGCAGTAAAAGTTGGATCAGACATGTTGAAGTGCAAAGGTTGGCCACCATGCTCTTTTAGGGTCTCGGTGGTTTTTTTCTTTCTGTCATAGTTGTAGTCCGACTTTAAGAAAATTTGAGAAAGGAGGATTAAAGCGATGTCAGAAGGTAAAGTAAAGTGGTTTAATGAACGTAAAGGTTTTGGGTTCATCGAAAAGGATGACGGTGGGGATGTGTTTGTTCATCACAGTGCCATACAAGGTGACGGATTCAAGACGTTAGCTGAAGGCCAGCGTGTCAGCTTCGATGTTACGCAGGGTAATAAGGGCCCGGCAGCAGAAAATGTGAAAGCTCTATAGTTTCACAATCGTTACAAAAGAGGCACTCCTCTGTGGTTTTCCATAGACGGAGTGCCTTTTCCTTTTTTATAAACCACATGCGCTTATATGTGCTTAACCTGAATTGTGAAAGTCAAACTCCCTGCCTAAAAGGCGGAATTCCCCGGTAAGGAAAATTTTTATTTTGTATTGCGCCCCTTCCCCCCACCTTCAAGACGGGGTTTGTGGTTTACGCTCCCGGTCATGACTTCACATAAAAGAGGATAAATCATGCAAAAACCTTTAATATCTTTTTTTGTGGTTATCGCTATTATTTTCTTAATAGCTCCTCACTACGACAACAGATTAAGAGGAGAAAGCTCTTTATACCATAAATCCTATAGCGAAACAGTAGAGCAAGCCATAGTGAAATCTGTTTTATGGGCGAGCGACGAACAGATTCGCAGATTGATTACTATGGTAGAGAAAAAATATGGCAGTGATATCATGCAGATATCAAAAAAGTATTACGCTTGCCCAAAAGATATTAAAGCTATTGCTATTGTTGAGTCTTTAATGGATGAGGAGGCCGAATCAAGTGAGGGCGCAATAGGCCTGATGGGCGTTAAACGAACGACCGGGGAGGAAATGGGTTTTCATGACATCGAGCACCCAATTAATAACCTTAAAGCCGGAACAAAATATTTTAAAGTAATGCTCAATAAATTCAAAGATCGAGACTTGGCTTTGGCAGCCTATAATCTTGGCCCGGGTGAAGTGGAAAACAGGTTAATAAATGGCTTTAACCCGGAAACAATTGACTATATATGGAAGATCAGACGAGTCAAACAACTTGTTATCTAACGTTGATTCAAAACATTGACACCCCCGCCCTTTTTCTTTATACTTTCCCGCTTGAAGAGAGACAATTTCGGTATTTAATTCGTGATTTATCTAAACAACATAACGCTTGCCTTCGCCGACCGCAGGATTTTTGACAATATCACCTTGATGATTCCGGAAAAAAGCCGGATCGGCCTGGTAGGAGACAACGGCACCGGGAAAACCACCCTGTTCAAAGCAATTATGGGAATGGTTGACCTTGACCAGGGTGCTATTGAAATCCCAAACCGGAAAAACCGGACAATCGGTTATCTGCCACAGGACCTGGTGGAGCTGGAACCCTTCCCACTGATGGATTATCTCAGGAAGAAGAGCGGCATAGCCTCTATCGAACAATCACTGAAGGATTATGAAGGCCGGATGTCCCGGTGTGATCCGGATTCTTCCGAGTATAATGAGATACTTAAGGCTTACGAGGCAACCGCCGCCCGGTTTCAGGCCAGTGAGGGATACCGCTTCGAAGCAAAGGCCAAACAGATACTGAACGGCTTCGGGTTCCGTGAAAGGGATTTCTCCAAAAACTGCACTGAATTTTCCGGCGGCTGGAAGATGCGGATTCTGATTGCCCTGATACTTTTGTCCGCCCCGGACATCATGCTCCTCGATGAACCCACCAACCACCTGGATACGGAGAGCATGGAGTGGCTGGAAAGCTATCTCAAAAATTACCACGGCACCCTGCTCACTATTGCCCACGACCGAGTGTTCCTTGATAAAATGGTCAATCAGATGGTGGAACTGTCGAACCATCGCCTCACCGTCTACAAGGGGAATTACTCCTATTATCTTGCGGAAAAGGAACGGCGTCTGGAGGTGCTGAAAAAACAGATGGCCCTCCAGCGAGCGGAAATCAAAAAGACGCAGGAATTTATTGAGCGGTTCCGGTATAAGGCCACCAAGGCAAAGCAGGTCCAAAGCCGCGTTAAGATGATGGAACGCTATGAAATCATTGAACTTGAACGGAAGGGAAAACAGGTTCATCTTCAGTTTCCCGAAGCGCCGAAAAGCGGCAGGGAGGTAGCCTCCGTCCGGAAGGTTTCCAAAAGTTACGGAGACGTAAACGTTTTCAACGACGTTGACCTGGCGATCCATCGGGGTGAAAAAATCGCTCTGGTCGGCGTCAACGGGGCAGGCAAATCCACCCTGTCCAGGATTCTGAGCGGTACGGAAGAGCCATCCTCCGGGACGGTGACGTTCGGACTCAATGTGAGCATGGCCTTCTTTTCCCAGGAAAGCGCCCAGAATCTCAACTATAACCGGACCGTCTGGGATGAGGTAAATGTGACAGGAACCCGCAGCAATGACCAGGAAAAGCGAAACCTCCTGGGCGCCTTTCTCTTCTCCGGGAATGACATCTATAAGGAGATTGCCGTCCTCTCCGGCGGGGAAAAGTCCCGGCTGGCCCTGCTGAAAATCCTTCTCCAGGATTCCAACCTGCTGATCCTTGACGAACCTACCAATCATCTGGATTTGAAGACGAAAGACATTTTCCAGAATGCCCTCTTTAGCTATACAGGGACGGTCGTCATCGTTTCCCATGACCGCTTCTTCCTGGACCGCCACGTTAACCGGGTGATCGAGATCCGTGACGGTCAATGCTTCGAATATCATGGAAACTATTCCTATTTTATCCAGAAGCGGAGTGAAATGGCCTCAACGGTTCAGGAGGGGCCTGGCGAACTGCCGTCTCAGAAATCAGGGGGATCATCTGATACCGGGCGGCCATCCGTGGCCGAACTTCCGCCCGGCGATCAGGGTGCGATACCTGGCCGGAGAGTCTTTAAGACAAAAGAGGAAAAGCGGCTGGAAGCAGAGGAACGAAACCGGCTTTCCCGGATCACGAGGGCTTTAAAGAATGAACTTGCGGCGCTGGAGGAACGCATTGCCACTCTGGAAGGAAAGAAGGCGGAGAACGAAAGCACCCTTTGTGCACCGGATATTCACAAAGAACCGCAGAAAATAAAGCAGTTAAATCAGGAACTTGTTGATATGGCAAGGGAGCTTGAAAATCTGTACGCCTCCTGGGACGATCTGACCGGAAAAGTGGAAGCCCACGAGACCGGAAACAATGTTTCTTTATCATACATTGACAAAACTGAACATTGACGGTTTCGTAACAAGTCAGGTTTCTTCTCAAATTGTCATTCCCGCGAAAGCGGGAATCCAGTTTCCTTTTCCTTATAACTCCGGATACATTATATCTATGAAACAGAGACTAAGACTAAACGAGATGGAGTTTGATCGGGTCGTAAAAAGGGCGATCAGACGTATCCCATCGGAAATACGCCGTCATCTGAAAAATGTTCTCATTTCCGTTCAGAAGCGCCCTTCCAAGGAAGTTCGTGAGGAGATGGGCCTTTATCGGAGTGAATCCTTACTTGGTATGTACAGGGGCACATCGCTCATGGATCGTTCCGAGGTATATCCGCCTCTTTATCCGGACACGATTATTTTGTTCCAGGATCCTTTGGAAAGGATGTGCGAGACGATAGAAGAACTTGAAGAACAGATCGGGATTACCGTGGTGCATGAAATCGCGCATTTTCTTGGAATTACTGAGGAAAGGCTTGCTGAACTCGGATACGGTTGACAGGAAAGCAATTGGAAAAAAAGGGCGGTTGAAGAAATCTCCAACCGCCTGGAAAGCCACTCAAT